>JBDSHB010000346.1:0-2711 GCA_039918695.1 Nitrospirales bacterium
CCGTCTAGTTCAACTAAAAGCACTGACTGCCAGGTACCCAATTTCAATTCACCATTCATCACGGGTAAGGTCAACGATGCCCCGATCAAGGAACCTGCCATATGCGACCATGCGTGGGAGGGATCATGGGCATGACGAAATCTGATCTGGGGAATGATCGTTTCGGCGACTTCGAGGAAGTCTTCCTCCGTGCCTTCTCCCATTTCTCCCGTCGTCAGCGCGGCTGTGGTATGGGGCAGAAAGACATGGCACAAGCCATTCTGAAATTCCCTCTTTTGAATGATGCTATTCAGTTTCGAGGTGAGATCGACAATATCTTTGAGTTTCTTTGTTTTCACTTTTATGGTTTCCATTTTTTTCCTCTCTGGTTTAATGATCTCTCAAGCATTCCTTCGATACCCCAAGCTTAGCGTGTGGGCATGCGACGGAGGATCAAATTCTTTTTCGTTTCCACATACGCTGTAGTCTCGGTCGGCTGGTGCAGAAGTGGACTGGGAATGACCGCTGCCAAACGTGCCCCCTCATCTATTGAAAGGTGAGTGGCCAAAACAGTGAGGAAACGAAAATCTGTAAGAGCCCGTCCTGATCCTCGCCAAGTTGGCTAGTGTCTTCCCGATGGACCAACCGAATAGCCACTCTAGACAAACTTTCATCCTAAACGTACAGTCAATTGTACATATTAGGAGGTAAACTATGGATGCCGTGACTTATACTACTGTTCGTGCAAAGCTGGCCAGTGCCATGGACCGCGTGTGCAACGACCACGAACCCTTGATCATCACCCGCAACGGAGAGCAGTCTGTCGTGATGCTTTCGCTTGAAGATTTTAAGGTGTTAGAGGAAACCGCCTACCTCTTGCATACGCTTGCCAACGCCAAACGCCTTCTTTCGGCTGCCGCACAATTGAACACCGGCAAAAGTGTTGAGCGGAAATTGGCCAAGTGAAGCTGTTTTTTGCTGACGAAGGATGGAAAGACTATCTCTATTGGCAAAGCAAGACAAGCTCATGGTGGAACGAATCAACAAATTGATACGGGAGAAACAACGGGAGCCCTTCACAGAAATAGGTAAACCCGAACCATTGAAGCATGCACTTCCAGGATTCTGGTCACGCCGCATCACTGATGAACATCGCATGGTCTATCGCATAGAAGGTGATGCCCTGCTCATCGCTCAGTTACGCTTCCATTAAAAACACCAGCCAGAATCTCTTGTGTGACCTTCCACATGGTCGTTTTACATATTCTTGCCGAATTATCGAACTGACATCCGACGGAGGATCAGCTCTTTTTTCTTTTCCACATACGACGTGGTCTCGGTGGGTTGGTGTCGAAGCGGACTGGGAATGACCGCTGCCAAACGTGCCCCCTCATCCATTGAGAGCCGGGATGCCGGTTTATGGAAATAACGCTGGGCAGCGGCCTCAATGCCGAACACGCCTGGTCCCCATTCAATAATATTGAGATAGAGTTCCAGGATGCGTTTTTTACTCAAGGTCGATTCCAACATCCAGGTGATGAGAAGTTCTTTGCCTTTCCGAATCGGATCACGGGAGGTCGAGAGATACAAATTCTTGGCCAATTGCTGGGTTATGGTTGAGCCACCCCGAACAATCCGTCCTTTCTCCAAATTGGTTTCAATGGACTCCAGAACCTCATGCCAATCAACGCCGGTATGAGAATAAAAGGTCCCATCCTCGGATACCAGAATGGCCATGCGCACGTGGCGCGGGACATTTGAAAGCGGCGTCCATCGGTAGTCGATTTTCATTGTGGTTCCTTGTTCGTGGGCTTCATCGATACGCTGCCGCATGAGCGCGGATTCTGTGGGATTCTCCGTGGGCAATTGGGTGATGGAAAGAAATGGAAATGTCAAAATTTCAAAGAGGACATAGAGGCCGAGTAGAATAAATATGAGCTTGAATGGAATGATGCGAATCCACCGGAATCGCCGAACACGAGGCTTTCTATGCGAACCGATATTCCAGAGAGGTTTGTTGGGACGGGTTTTTGTGGGTTTCGGCCTTGATCGCTTCATGCTGTTGTTCTTGACTGACCTTCACCTGTCCCGACCGATACGATATGATGATGCCCTGATGAGATCACAGACTCAATCGGGTCCAAAGTAAGTATCAATTTAGCGAGACTGTTGTCCAATGATTTTTCGAGGCAGCGTGGACCCATCTAACAGAAACTAGAGTGTTTTAAAAATAAGACCACAAAGAGGATTGCGTTTTATGATGCGGCGGCTCCACTCGGGCACAGATTCTTCGCCGCTGACTCAGAAGGACAACTCAGCCGTCATCTCCGAGTCGTTGACCTGGACCTATCCGAACAAGATCAAGATGGATTTCCGATAATGAATGCCGGGAATGACCCCGATGGGATAGATGCCCGATATATTTTGTCATCCTGACCCATTCGGCAAAGCTCAGGGCAAGGGCCAACGCTAGGCCGCGGGATTGTTTGACCTGGGCACAGATTCTTCGCCATGGGCTCAGAATGACAATTCTGGATAGATTATCATCACCAGTTCGCCCAATGCCTGAATGGCAAAATCGAAATTTTTACCCCAATGAGGAGTAAATGATGAATGCCATGATCTTAGAACAGGACGCCGATGTTGCGACGGGTCCTTTACGAGCACGTGATATCCCAAAACCGGAACCCGGTGTCGGACAGGTCCGTATCAAGGTTCATGTCTGCGGGGTA
>JBDSHB010000347.1:0-4224 GCA_039918695.1 Nitrospirales bacterium
GAAAGACCTGGATAGAAAATCAGAGGAGATTCTATGGACTCTGAGGCTGTTCCCGCAAGTGAACTCCCCAGTGTGCATTTTTGAGAATAAACAATCTCATTGTGGTCTTGAATGGAGAAGAATAAACGATGACGGTTCTGTGGTGTTCGATCTCGTCCCATGGCTTTGGGCATGCCGCGCAATTAATGCCAATTCTGAATGAATTAGGTGAGGCGGTTGATGACCTTCATGTAATTCTACGCACGCAAGTACCGGCTGATTTCTTTCAACGGCATCTCCAGGTCAGTTGGGAGTTGCAAGATGTCCAACAAGATGTTGGATGTGTCCAACAAGGACCCTTGGACATTGATGTGGCGGGAACTTGGGAGGCCTACAGCAAATTTCACACACATTGGGAGTCCAAGGTCGAGGAAGAAGCTCAGGCCATCCGATTGGCCAAGGCGAGTCTGGTGATATCCAACATTTCTCCTCTTGCCATAGCTGCCGCAGTTCAAGCGAAGTGCCCGGTGGTGGGGGTTGCCTCGCTATCCTGGGATCGGGTGTTAGAGCCATTTGTGCAGGCCGATGTCCCCGGTCATCGTGCGATTCTTGAAACCATCCGTCACAGCTATGCGTTGGCAGACTCTCTCATCCGCCTTCATCCGGGTATCGAGATGCCGGCGTTTCGTTCGATGGTTGATGTGGGACCTTCTGCGCCATTGAGACAACCGAATGGCTATGATCTGCGGAAATCCTTGGAGGTGGGAGAGCATGAAATGATTGTTCTCATTGCCTTTGGGGGCGTGCCGCTCAACCGTCTTCCGTTAGAGCAGATGGCCGCAATGGCCGGATTTCATTTTTTAGTGAGCGAACTGCCATCTTCGGTTTCTTATGCCCGTGTGCATCGTGTCGAAGATCTTGCGATGCCATTTGGGGAGATCAGTCATCAGGCAGATATCATCATGACCAAGCCGGGGTATGGTACCGTTATTGCCGCGGTCCACGATGAGACAGCACTCGTCTACGTCCGTCGCAAGAATTTTATTGACGAACAGAGTTTAGTGGATTATACCCATCGACATGGCCGAGGAATGGAGTTATCCCGTGATGACTTTGAATCCGGTAATTGGGAAGCCACGCTTCGAGCTGTGCTTACGGTAGCGGTTCCGTCTGAAGTTCCTCCGTCACCGGGCACGGGTGACGTTGTTCGTCAGTTGAAAACATATTTGGCGTGCTGAAGGGAAACCTGCAGGGGATTTGTTCAAGCATTGTCTGGTACCAGGGAGGGATAGAGAGAGACCGTATGGGCTTCAATTGTATTGATAACATGTGATCCATTCAATTCTCGTTCTTTCCAAAAAACTCCGATCACTTCCACGGAAAGATCCAATGAAATTGACGGTGAGCCTTGTGTCCGATCGTGTTGACCAAAAATGATAATGGATTGTTCACCCTCGGCAAGGCGAAAGACAAAGCGTATCGCTAACTCTGAGTCATCAAGGTGCAATTCCGGTTGAGTGACCACTCCTCGAACGGCCACGAGTCGTTGATGATAGGAAGCCGGGTGACTGAGGAGCATGGCAATGGAGACCTGTTCGGGTGATGTGGTAAAAGTGGAGGCGGGCAGGGGAGGAGTGAGTGGCCAGAGGAGACCGGGTGTGGATGGCGCAGAGGTTATGAACTCCTGGGTAGCTACCCAGGGAAATGCCGGTCTATGCGCATTACCCGTCCCAACGAACAGGACAACAATCCATGCTCCAAGCAATGGAATTTTTGAAGAAATGGTCATGAAAGAAAGGTTGTTTTTCAAAAACAAAATGCAGGGACCAGTGAAAGTGAATATTCGAAAAAACCGTGCAAATAACCAGGTGAATGATTTTTTCCTGTAAGGAAACACGTGAATGGCAGTCGTTGATTATTATGGGGTTCTCGGAGTCGCGCTTCAAGCATCGCAAGATGAGATTAAAAAAGCTTATCGAACATTGGCCCTTCAATATCATCCTGATCGCAATCGAGGGAATCGTCAAGCTGAACAAAAAATTCGTGAAGTCAATGCGGCCTACGAAATCTTAGGAGATTCGGATGCCAGGAAAACGTACGATCGATTGCGACTGGGCTATGCGGACCCGATGGTGCATCGACGGGATAGAGATTCGGAACCTGAGCCGGAGGAATCCATTTCTCCTTCAGTGGTCTTGGAACGAATGGAAGGGACACTCCGGGAAGAATCCCGCAAGCAACTTTTTATGGTGTTGATACGCAATACACAAAAAATCAAAGAAGAATTAGTCATTATTCGGGAACGGGTTATTCGTGCCCAAGGGTATGATACCTTTCTGGAAAAAATTGTCCTGGAGCGAGGCCAGGAAGTGTTAGATGAGCTGGTATCCGAGGAGTTCAAGCAGCGTCAAGAGCGCCTGGTGGAGATAGCCGTGGAGATGGTGTGTTCGGCAGTTCCAGGTTCCATTCGAGGCTCAGATCAAATGGATCAGGTTCGACGAAGTTTAGCGCAGGCGTATCAGGAAGGATGGGTTCAAGGGTACGAACAAGCTTGTGAACTCCTATACGAGCGCCGGTAATCAGGCCGGATACATTGAGAAATGCGCAAATGGAATAGGGTAAGGGGAATGATGAGCGAATGAGGTAAGCCTCATTCAACGATCAGCGCCAGCAAATGGGATGCCCCATTTGCCGGACGAGCGCCGTTTCAGAACTTTCAGCGATCAAATGGGGAAGAGGGCTGCTGGAATGAATGGCTTTTTGAGGCCTGATTCCTTGATGTGGCCAATGCCTGAGCCTCCTTCGACAAGGTCACCTGGTCCTGGATGGGAGAGGAGCTACCTCGTTCTCGATGGCCTCTTGTTTTGCCACCCTCCTCATCGGAACTAACGGCGGTCACCTGCTTTCGTGAATGGTCCCCCGATGATGCGGGTTGTAGAAATTGAATAGCTCCTATTTCCGGTAATGTCATGGTTGATGCTCCTTTCCAACCCAGAATGAGTTCGCGACTTCCTTTGCATTCCCTGTATCGGTATATGTGTAAAATGCTTGCGACAAGGGAGTGGGAGGCGTTCACAACATCATGTAGAATCCTGATTATCTGTCAAAAATGGAAAAGAATCAGGTGAAACGCGCGGTAACAATGATAACCAGGGAATGGCCTATACGTGATGAACAGCCGTATCAAAACAATGGCGTAATCGGGCTACCGTTTAAGTGGTACGGTAGAGAGGACGAGCCAGGTTAATCGACGTTCCCCGTGGATACGTGGAGAGGTCAAATTTTTACGTGTCATGTTTAGAAATTCTGCGGGTATCGGGAATCTATCTTGGCAGCAATGAAATGGTTGAAACTATGAACTGCGCCATTGCTCAAGCCCAGTAGAAGTCCCTGATTGATCGTGAGTTTCTCTTTCATGAAGTGCAAGGGGCGTAACACTACCTCCCAAGCGAGGTATATGTTGGAAAAGTGGTGATTACCATTTATTTGAAGAAACCTTTCGACACCGATTAATCTACTCCCCCTCGTTTCCTGACTGTTTCGCTAAAACCCTTGGGGTAGCAGAGGTCCTTGAAAAGGGGAGTGCGCTTTTCTAAAAAGGCCGCCAGCCCTTCTTGTTTTCCTCGGATTCGCAAAGTTCTCCAAACAAGGTTGCTTCTAACAGCAATTCCTCACGAAGCTTCAATTCCGATCCCTTTTGAATTACCTGAAAGGCTGCTCGAACAGCACATTGACTTTTTGAGGCAATCCGACTGGCGAGTTGGATAGCTTGAGGCATTAAGTCCTTATGAGGGTAGACCTCAGATACCAGTCCTAATGTTTTGCCATCCTGTGCGGAGAGGGAGTCCCCCGTCAGAATCATTTCGGTGGCTTTTGATTGGCCGATGAGGTGTTTCATACGGCCCGCAAGCGGATTGACCGGATGATTCCGGAAATCATTCACAACGATGATGCCGTTACCTCCATGGTGGGAAAGCGGGCGTTTCTCGGGCAATACCCATTTTTGAATCACGGCATCATTCAGCGGGGACTTGCTGATTATATTTCACATGTGCAAGGAGAAAAGTTGGAAGAGAAAGGATCGTATGAAAGGACGGATAATAAAAATGCGGTCTTCACGATGCTGACCGATGTCGGATAAACTGAGGGAATGAAGCGATCTCAATACTTCTCATGAATTATGGTCAATGACCGATCGGGTCTTTTCGAGATGGTTTTGGATAAACGCCATGAACGGCGTGCCGG
>JBDSHB010000348.1:0-3410 GCA_039918695.1 Nitrospirales bacterium
CAGGACAAGGCCTCCCACTTCCTGGCGTACTTAGCGAACCCGGTCTGCTCACAATCCTCAAGGCCATCGCGTCCGGGTACACAGAACTGAGTTGCCATCCTGGTGAGGCTTATGACGTACAAACGGATTACCGCACTGAGCGCCTTCAGGAGGTTGGAATTTTGTGCAATCCACAAGTTCGCAAAGACCTAACGGCCCTTAACATACAACTTTGCTCATTTAGCACCATGGGCGCCTGACCGACAAAAATCTATTGCGTATGGGAGCTCAAGCACGATTCCTCCCCCCATCTGGTTTCCTTCATCACAAATCCTTACCCCCTGTAAAGCCTGATTGGTCCAGCAGGAATTCACCATGATTTCAGGCATATGCCATACGAGGACCTTTAATTCTTGAGTCAGGGAATAAACAACCAAACCAACACAGTGAGCGCAGCCGATCATTTCTCAAGAAATAATGGATCGCAAATACGGCTCTCTCCTAACCCCCAGAATGTTCTGGCTTAACCATCCCTTCCATCTCTCTCAATCTCGAGCATTTCAGGAGTCAGGCCGGTATTGGTCAAATGAAGACGGGCCACGGTTATCGGAAGAGTAAATCGACGAGGACCGGCGCTGCCAGGATTGAGGTAGAGTACTCCGTTGCGTCTCTCGGCCGAGGCACGATGGGAATGACCAAAAATGACCGCGGAAAATTCCGAGGCAACAGGGTCTAAATCCAAGTGATCCAGTTCATGCAAAACATATAAAAAATACGATTGATGTTCGACGACATTCGTCAGGGGAATCTGGTCAGCCCAAGGGTCACGGTCATTATTTCCACGGACCGCGATCACCGGAGCGATGGTCCCCAGGGTCTTCAGGACGTCAGAGTTCCCGATATCTCCCGCGTGGATAATTAATTCCGCTCCGGTCAAATCCTCAATCACCTGAGGGCGAACAAGCCCATGCGTATCAGAAATAATCCCGATCATTTTCTCTCCCTAATTCGGTACCCTCATCCTGAAAATTAGGATTCTTTTGTCGGTCGATCACCCAGTTTAAAAAATTCACCGTAATGTCGTTGGCCACACTCCGGACAAAACCCATGGGTAAATTGGGCATTAGATCGATCACTAATAAATTGTTCGAGCGGTTGCCAGGTGTTGTTCTGGTCACGAATCTTTTTGCAAAAACTACAAATAGGGAGAAACCCCTCCAAGGCATTTACTCTTTGGGCCAAGGCTCGTGTTTGCCCGGCGGTTCGACTTACCAGAAATGCCATTCCACCTAACACCAGTATTCTGATAATGGTATTGATCGAGGCATCGAATATTGTCGGGTGAATGGCCCATAACATACCAGAAAAATACAAGCGGACAAGGGGCATCGTCACTGCAAAGGCCAGCCCCCACGAAAATCCACTATACCAGGAGGCGAGAGACACCGGAATGAGATAAAAAATGGGAAACTGAATGGTCGGACCTGCGACGTAATCCCCAAGCAAAATTACCAATGCCAACCCAGTCAAATACCCAGGAATTAATTTTGGATGTGTCCAGGCGTCTGTCTTATAGCCTGTCAAGGAAGGAAGAGAAGGGAAAGACCGAAGTGGCGGCATAGGCCTAAACAAGATTGAGTAGAAAGAGATTCTTTTGAAACTATGATAGCATAAACGCCGAATGTCGATCATGGTGTTCTGAGTCATATCTTCCTGCCCAGAAACCATCTGATGTCGTACTCAGGCAACAGGAAAGGAGCGGGCTCACTGCTCCGGACCCTCCCCGTTTGTGAAACGAACATGACTCACCAGTCGGATTGGCTTCTCAGGGACAGTTCCCTGAAGGAGTTCCTCATTCAGGGGACCCATGTGTTCGTTATCCCCCTATGGTATGGGAGAACCACTTATGGATAGCGCTTACCACTGGAAATGGTATAGTAAAAAGTATGCTGGTCACGGTTTTGGAGGCTGCGGCGCATTGTCGCAGCCTTTTTTATCATAGAAAATCCATTTTAGGGAATGAGGATCCAATCCTCGGTTGGATCATTTCCTCCATGGACTCCCAATGCGAATGACACTTCCGGAAAGGTAAGAGAGTCAGTGAAAACGTCCCATCCTGTTTTCGAGCACGCCGATGAACTGAAAGAAAGTCCCCTCTTCCAACAGCCCGGTAAGGGGCAGACGCGACCGCCCACGTTATTTATCATATTTGGGGCACAGGGAGATCTCACGAAGCGAAAATTGATTCCCGCCTTGTATAACCTGGCCTCAAGCCATCATCTCCCTCAAGAATTTGCCATCCTTGGGATAGATGGGATCCCCATGCATACCGATGACTTTCGGGAGAAGATCCGTCAGGACATCGATGAATTATGTCCCCGTCCCATCGATGCCACTATCAAAGAATGGCTCCTTGATCGCCTGTATTACCTGTCAGGAGATTTTCGGGATCCCCAGACCTATGGGCGTCTTCAGGACCAGTTGACACAATTAAATGCAACCCACGGAACCCAGGGAAATTATCTCTATTACATGGCCACGGCTCCGACATTTTTTGCGGAAATCGTTGAGCAACTTGGCGCCAAAGGGCTCGTACAGCACCGTAAAGACTTTTCCCGGCGCATCGTCATTGAAAAACCATTCGGCCATGATTTGCCATCGGCCAGATCCCTGAATCAAGCACTGAAACAAGTATTAGATGAGAGCCAGATTTACCGGATCGATCATTATCTGGGGAAAGAAACCGTTCAAAACATTTTAATATTTCGCTTTGCGAACGGCATCTTTGAGCCCATCTGGAACCGTCAATATATTGATCATGTCCAAATCACTGTGGCCGAAACATTAGGCGTGGAGCATCGCGGGGCCTATTATGAAAAAGCCGGTGCGCTCCGAGACATGGTCTCCAATCACCTCTTGCAAATTTTGGCATTCGTGGCGATGGAACCACCGAATACGTTTGATCCCGAAGCAGTCAGGAACGAAAAAGCGAAGGTCCTCCGTGCCATCCAGCCAATGAACCCCGTAGAGGTCTTGCAATCAACCGTTGCCGGACAATACGAAGCCGGGTCGATTAATGGTCACAGTGTCTTTCCCTATCGAACGGAGAGCGATGTTGATCCAGCCTCCCTGACTGAAACATTTGCCGCGATGACCTTAGGCATTGAAAGTTGGCGCTGGGAAGGCGTGCCCTTTTATCTTCGGACCGGAAAACGGTTACACACCCGGGTTACCGAAGTGGTCATTCAGTTTAAATCTGCCCCGCTGATGTTATTTCGTAAGACTCCCGTCGATCGTCTTACACCGAATGTCCTCGTCATTCGCATTCAACCGGATGAAGGCATTTCCTTAAGTTTTGGAGCCAAAATTCCCGGACCGAAAGTCCAGGTCGGAACAGTAGATATGGATTTCCAATATGCGGAATATTTCGG
>JBDSHB010000349.1:0-6289 GCA_039918695.1 Nitrospirales bacterium
AATGCCGCAAACGGCGACAGTCATGTAAGGTTGCAGCGGGCTTATATCGTGGTCTTGGAACAGCTCACTCCGTTAGAAGCCGTCATTCTTCAGAAGATCTACTCGCTACCGTATGACGAGATGCGTCACGATGGTGTTGAGGTAGGTAGTTTGCCGGCGGAAGTTGCCGGCGGGAAAACTGACGGAAAGGCCGACAGTCTTCCCGAACCTTCGGAGGAAGTGAGGCTTGCTCTCGCGAATCTCGCACGCCTTGGTTGCTTAATTCTTCAGAAGTCATGGGGTGGTGGAGAACTCTATAAGAAAGTACACCCGACGCTCCTCGGAAAGAGCTTTGTTGAGGGATGTACGCTTCAGATCGCATGAAGGAATCTAACTTTAGGTGCTGCGGACGGGCCGCTAACGGCACGCCGTCTTCGAGCGTCATGCCAGCCCGCCGCAGACTAACATGATAGGGGTTTGGTCTTGCGATATGATGATGGATGTTCATGCTTTGGGAATAGTTGAGTGAAGCCGAAAGCGGATTGCGTGATTGCAAGGCCTGACATCAGGCCCGTATCCGCCTAAACATTGTTAGCTTCAATAGAGAACTGAGAGTCGATGTGGAAATTCTGTGGGGAAATTGAATATACATGCAGTACTTGCGGCCACACTGATTCAATCTCTGTCGATGACTTTAGTGTTGAGTGCACAGGTGGCTCTGATAGAGGGATGGGCGCAGAAAGCCTCTATGACTTGTCGTATGAATTCGATTGTTTTCGGTGCGGGAACCAAAATTCATTGAGTTTTGAAGCTTCCGAGTACCCTGTTGAGTGTCTGAATTTTGTTATCAATAATTCGGTAGGTGTGACCACATCAGGTGAACCAGACATTGAGTTTCTTAGGGGAATTTATTGTGCTCGTGATCTTCTAGAATTCTATGAGTCAATCCAAGAACTTATCTCGGCACTGAAAAGCAGCCCTGATCTTATGAGGGAAATTACGCCGAGGGAATTTGAAGAGGTTGTTACAGAAATATTTAGAGCAAAGGGGTTTGAGGTCGACTTAACTCAAAGAACTAGTGACGGTGGCAAAGATATTATTGCAATTCATACAGATGGCCTTGGCATTAAAAATAAATACTTTATCGAATGTAAACGATACGCAGAAGACAAAAAAGTTGGAGTGGCCTTGATAAGGGCTTTACATGGAGTGAAGAACACAAAAGATGGTCCGAATAAAACCATTCTAGTAACGACATCAACATTTACTTCTGGTGTCAAAAAATTTGTGAAGCATGAGGCTTCAAGTAAATGGGATATTACTCTGGCTGATTACGACACATTGGTGAATTGGCTTAATGACTACGAATAAAGCTAACAAGGTGCTGCTGTCGGACAAATTTTCCGCTGCGCTCCAAATTTGCCGCAGAGCACGGCGTTAGCGCCTGCTACATGAACACTGACGGAGAAAGAATTTTGTTTGACGAGAAAAACAAAGAGTATGCGTATGCATTCCTATCTGACCGTGAGAACTTTCATGTTCAAAAAGAAATGTCTGCCTACGATGGCTTCCTCGTTGAGCCTGGCTTGTTTGGTGCCTTAATAACCACTAACACGGTGCGGAATTTTCTGAACCAGAGTTCATGCTTGGGATCAGATCCTGCAATATAACAGCGGATGGTCACGCTTTGGGATAATTGAGTGAAGCCGAAGGCGGATTGCGTGATTGCAAGACCTGGCCCCATGAACATTCACCGGGCCCGGCTTTTATGCGGATCTGCCTAAACATTATTAGCTACCAATTTGGGACTTGGAGAAGTTATTAATGCCAAACCTATCAGAAGAGTGTAAGTACGCGATTTACGCAGAGGCTGAGGGCCATGATCGTCCGTTGCTCCAGGTCGGGCTTACATTTGGCCGGCTCATTGACGATGTCGTCTTACCGTACCAACAGAATGAAACCTTCTTCGTTGATGGCGCACCGGTAACTCCAGCCAAGCTTAAAAGAATAAAAATTCTTCTGCTTCGGGAAACATTCAAGAACGCTAGGCTTCCTTTTAATAGATCTCTTACTTGGGGAAATGCTGAAATGAGTAAGTTGCATGGAGAGCAGTACGCCACCAGATTTGAACACATGCTCCGTGAGAATTCTGAAGATGTTACATCACAAGTAATCAAGGCATATAACCAAGTCATTAAACCAAGCATCAAAGACTATATGCCTAAGAGGGATGAGTTGATATCCGCAGCATGGAAGTTTTTTGTTGAGGGAGTAAGGGCGCTTGGTAGCTAATAATTCAGTCAACCGGACAGTCAAAACGCTACGCTTTTGGTCTTCTCGCTTCGCTCGGCTGCCTGTTTCATCAAACGTCAGTCCTAAAAAAACAAACTAGACAATCTTTAATGAGCTCGTACGTTGAATATCTCAATTAGGTATTCATGCAATTCGGATTCATTTTGCAGCTTCGTTCAGCGGTCTCTGGTAGGTACATGAGGAAAAGCTGAGAGAATGATTGTTCCCAAGGCACCTACAGACGACCTTGTGCGCGAATTGTACGTGCTTGGGGTCAGTTGCACCACTCGGTAGAAGAGAGGAGGGGTGAGCCATGACATCGCCCGAGATAGAGCGAAAAGCCCAAGAAGACGGTTTGTTGCGCGGTTTCCACGACATCCCTGACGATGTGAAGTTGCATAAGATGTCTTTTGTTGAGCTTGTTGCTTTGCTGACCACATGTGAAGAAGGATCGGTGAAATTCCATGTTGTTGAACGCGAATTGAAGAAACGCCTTGCCAAAGATCAAGCTAAAATTAATCGTAAAAACATCTTTCTTGGTGCTTGTCTTGGTGGCATCTTCGGTCTCGTTAGTGGTTTCCTTGTCGCTCATCTTAAGGATTCCCCATCCTCTCAACAGCTAATCACACCCACCGCAGTACAACAACCGAACAATGCCAATCTCGCTGTGAAATCAACTGTCGGAAATATCGAGCCAAACCCCTCATTCGGCACACCACTAACGAGCAAACAAGCCTCAGCACAAGGCAATGCAAAACCGCATAATGCCAAGCCCTAACCCGGCGCGCAAGCTAAGCTGCGCAAGAAGCCCCGCAGCCAGCTTAGCTCTATGTTCAGCCTACCGCAGTTGGTGGGCGTGCTGACCGCGATTTAAAACGCTATGGCTGCTCGACGTGAGATGGAGAGCACTGGATGAGTGGTCGGCTGAGCGGCGTCAGCGTCTGGCTGTGCGTCCCAGCCTCCGGCGGGAGCCGAAGGCGCGGTTCGAATTGACGGACCTCTCGCCCGCCACTCAGTCGGGGACTCGGTTAAACGCCACAAGGGATCGCAGCGGAGGAGCTAATTGACGTGAACAGATGGAACATCCCTGATTGGCTCGAGCGAGAGGTTATTGAGCGAGACCGCTGTTGTGTCTATTGCGGCGTTGAGCTCGTGACTACGAACGCAACAAGGCGATACAGGCCCTCTTGGGAGCACATCATCAATGATGCGCGGATACTCACACGAGAAAACATTGCCAGGTGTTGCATCTCATGCAACGCGAGCAAGGGCAGCAAGGAGCTGTCCGATTGGCTTGAGTCAAAGTACTGCACGACCCGTGGAATTACAACGGAATCTGTCGCAGAGGTGGTGAGGGCAGCTCTTGCGTGTCGAGCGAGAGTTTATGCAGCGGGCGCTTAAACCTTCGGTCCAGCCGACGGGCTAGGCCTTTGATCACGGCTGAACTCAAACGTTCTGATTTATCCAGCCGAATCGACACGGATCACATACCTCTCAACACATTCAAAAAGATGAAATGACGCGGCCAGCCTGACAAGGGATTTATAGTGATCCAAAATAATTTCCCAAAGATTCCTGTCTTGGAGTCAAGCCAATATAGGTTATCTTGTCATATGGAATTCTCTGTCGTCCCTATTTCTACCATTGTCCGACGCTTGCCGCCCGTCCCCATGATCGGACGTCCTCATCAATCGGTGGGCCTTGTCTGAGCCCTTCGACATTGCTCAGGATAGACTCCGCGAGTTGGTCCACTATAATTAAGGGGCACATAGTTTCGGCAGTCTCTCCTGGCCTTGTGGTGTGGCCGAGCAGTGCAGCCGACCCCGGAGAAAAGTCGCGCATTGTTTTAGCCCTTCGGCATAACTCAGGGTAGACTCCGCTAGTTTCCGCGACGCCTGCCGTTCGGCCCCATGGGAGGATGCTCTTTTTCTTGGAGGGCCTTGTCTGAGCCTGGCGAGTTGGCCCGCCCTCTTCCCTGCATCCGCCCAATCTTATGAGCCAGAACGGGGTGTCAATGGTTTTGGGTCCTTTTGCCAAAACAAAAGGACCTCGGCTGCCTGGCCGAAACCAGGCATTTCCATTTTTTTCGCTCCTAACAAACCGGAAGTTTATTGGAATGACTACACAGGCCGCATCATTGAATGATCTGTTTGGTTTCTTCCAGATGTTTCTTCAGGTAGGTCATGAACGGCGTGCCGCCGCTCCCCACGGAGGTGGGATTGCTGGATTGTGTTTCGCTTTGCTGGTGAACATAGGTCGCGGCATAATCCAGATGCGTGGCCCTAAACCTGGCCAGAAGTTGTCCGCACTGGCGATAGGCATGCCATAAGCCGGGGTTGCGGGATTTGTGGTCCATACTATATCCGGACAGTTGAGGACGGCCGTCGTGGGCTCGCTGGTTTTCCAATATCTCCGGAAAGGCGCGATGCGCAGGCGGAATGTAGTGACGCATTTCGCCCAGAAATACGGTTAAGGGATCTTCTGCGTGGGCGATGCCCAGCGCGGCATCCAGAGCAGGAATAATTTAACTTTGTGCTCCGGTTTCTCCTCGAAAAAAATGCGGAACGTCTTGAAAATCCTTCATACCCTCATACACGATTCCATTGGACAGGGGCGGATTGTTTTTCCATCCGTGAATATACTGTCTCACACGGTGATAATAGATAGAGGGATTACACCGCTTGAGCATGCGATCCAGGGTGAGACACATGGCCTCCTGTACGGAAGCTAATGCCGATAGTCGGGTTATAACGTCATCGGCATGATTCTCTAGGACTGCTTCCTGAGCACGAAGTATGGCCGCCATGGCTGACCCCAGAAAAGGATGCAAACCGTGGCATTCGCGACTTTCTTCCGGTGAAGTTAATGGGCCTCGGGTTGACTCAGTTTGAGCTTTTTGGCCAACGCGCAAGCGTTCGTAATGCCATAGGTTTTTTTGATCTGCTCGATATACTTAGGAAAGCCCATTTCAGGCTTCAAAAAAATTATCTTTACGCAACAGTCTGTTTCAAAAAAGGCCGTTCAGCCATTCGGACCAGGCAGGTTCAACCTCGTGATGCCACAAGGAATTGATTTGAGACGAATTGATGAAGAATTTGAAATCCAGTATCCTTTCTGATAGGAGAGTCCAGCCCGTCGGTGATTCTGCGGTGTAAAGGGAAAACACCCATTGGTCAAGTCAAATGTATACCGATGCTTGCCATCGTAGCATGACTAATTTGACGAACACTGGCCTTGAGAATTCTCCTTTGCGTGGGGAGCGTGGATTTTAATTTACAGTCAGCATCATGGAGTTGTGCATGGGTTGTTTCTTCAAATTTTTTGCAGGCGGTATTTCGGCTTGGTAATGTGTCATGTCGCTCTCTAGAGAATGAGCTCAAACGGTAGGAACCCGAAATAATGGAAGAGTTTAAAGCTCATATCAGCCGGGTCAAGGACCTGACCCATGACGTCCGGGAGTTGCAACTCAGTCTTACCGCTCCGGATTCAATCGAATTTAAGGCCGGGCAGTGGATCTCCCTGAACGTCTGGCATCCGAGATTGAAACAGCACGTGCCGCGGCAGTATTCGATTGCTTCGCCTCCGAGTCAGTGCCACCAGATTGAAATCCTCTTTAACCGGGTTCCTGATGGCCCAGGCTCCAGCTATTTGTTTAGCTTGCATGAAGGTGATCCCCTAACATTTCAAGGGCCCAATGGGGCGTTTTATCTGGAAGAGAAACCCGGACGAGACCTCGTCTTTGTGGCCACGGGAACCGGGATTGCACCGTTCCGTTCAATGATCTCCACATTCCTGGAACAGCCGGAAGCTGGAGGCCTGACCTTATATTGGGGGTTGCGCAGCGAGCGAGACGTTTATTTCCAGCCTGAATTGGCAACCCTTGCGCAGCAGCATCCCAATTTCAGCTTTATCACAACTCTCTCACGTCCCGAAAATGGCTGGAAAGGTTCGACCGGAAGAGTGACGACATTAGTCGAGAACAATATTGCATTAGTGAACAATGTGACTTTTTTTCTGT
>JBDSHB010000350.1:0-8458 GCA_039918695.1 Nitrospirales bacterium
TGAATGGCCTCCGGATGCGGCAATACCATAAGCAGCGCGGCTACGGCTAACGCCGTCACCAGATTGCGCTCCCTTCCCAACCATATGCCGACACAACACACCACGATCATGATCCATGAACGAACCGTCGCCATTTCCGCCCCAGCCAGCAAGGTATAAAAGGAAACGGCCGGCAATGTGATGAGGACCGCAAAGCGGGTGGCGGTAAGTCGCAACGATAGTCGCTCAAGCCAGAATATTGGTAAATGGCTGAATGTCCATCGCGCCCCAGCAAAAATCAACAAGGCCAATAACCCTAGATGAGACCCAGAGATCGAGAGAATATGCACGGTTCCGCTAGCCATAAATGCGTCTCGAATGTCCGACTCAATATAACTTTGCTCTCCTAAAACCATCCCGAGGAATAATCCCAATGCAGGATTTCTGAGACTGGACACTGCCGCATGATGAATCGTTTGGCGCCAGTGATCGACAACACCTAAGATCAACTCACGGGTGGTCCGCACTTGGGTGCCCTGAACCCTGATGGCTTCCGGGCCTTGCACGGTCGCGACAGCATGAATCCCCTGCCGTTTCAGGTATTGCCCAAAATGAAACCCGCCAGGGTTCATTGTTCCATAGGGTTCGCGTACTCTGGCCATGAAGGCAACGTGATCTCCGTAGATCAATGAATACTCACCGGGCTCCCTCCAGGTTAGACGGATTCGGCCATGAGCCACCTGCTCTTTTCCCTGTCTCACCAAACGAGTCGCCTCCACCAGCAAAATGAGCCCATCTGGAGTCTGCCGGACTGGGGCCACAATGGCTCCTTCTAGAAAAATGGGCTGTTCCTCGACCACAACAACTAGATTCGAATCCAACTGAGCGATCGATGCCCAATGTGCATGACCGATTCCTCCTACCACAAGCGCAAATAGGATAAATCCTGTCTGTCGAGTTACACGTTTCTGTTGTTCAAACCAGGTGAGGAAACATCCAAAACTAAGAAGAGCCCCCAGAAGTGACAGGGGAAACAAGGTAAGAAACGGACCAAGCCAAAGCCCGGTAAGGTAGGACACCACTCCAAGGAGTATCACATAAGACAGCGCATATGGTTAATGAAGCTCATCTCAAGGCCTGCTAAGATTTTCTAACTCAATGACCCCATACTTAAGCGCAGGGTATTGTCTTCCACCGTCGTCAAGGAACCTTGCCCATAAAAGATCGCGGGACTTAACTCAAATGGTTGAGGCTGGTAAGAAGGCAGGCCATATCGATCATTGCGTCTATTTCTTCCTAAATGCCAAATTATTCATTGGAGCAGACGCCTGAACCAAGGGTGGAGAGCTTCTAATCTTTACTGAATGCAGGACTTCACCACCGTGATTAAATCTTCCGCAATCTCCTGAATAACCAGGCTATCTTGCCCTTCAACCATCACTCTCAGCAACGGTTCCGTACCGGAATAGCGTACAAGGATCCGTCCGGTTCCATTCAGCACGCGCTCTTTGTCTTGAATCGCCTGCTGTAACTGTGGAAGGGTCTGCAGGTCCGGTTTACGGGGAACGGTAACCCCCACCAACACCTGAGGCGTGGAATGCATACACATGGCAATTTCCGACAGTGGCTTTTGAGCCCGTTGCATCAGCTTCAGCATTTGCAAGCCGGAGATCATCCCATCACCGCTCGTGTGATAATCCAAAAAGATCATATGGCCGGATTGTTCTCCACCCAGATTATAATCTTCAGCCACCATCCGCTCTAAAATGTATCGATCCCCCACTGCCGTTCGTATCAGATTGATACCAGCTTCTCGCATGCAGACCTCAAACCCGAAATTACTCATCACGGTTCCCACCACCGTATTGTGTCGTAATCGGCCTAGCCGTTTGAGGTCAAGAGCAAAAGCCGCCAGGGCATGATCCCCATCGACCACCTGTCCCTGCTCACAGACAAACAACGCCCGATCCGCGTCTCCGTCCAGGGCAATACCGAGGTCGGCCTTCCTATCTCGAACCATCTGCTGTAATCGTTCCGGGTGCACCGCACCACACCCGTCGTTAATATTGAGCCCGTCAGGTTCATTGCCCATCACCCAGACCTTCGCGCCCAGTTCACGAATGACCTTGGGGAAAACATGATATGCCGCTCCATGGGCACAATCCAAGACAATTCGCATATTCTGGAAATCCATTTCACGGGGAAGCGAGCGCTTGACGAACTCAATATATCGTCCTTCTGCATCATCAATGCGATAAGCTTTCCCGATGGCTTCAGCCGTCGGTCGAATATGTTCAATTTCATTCGAGAGAATAAGGTCTTCCATACGATGTTCCAGTTCATCCGGCAACTTCATCCCGTCATTCGAAAAGAATTTGATACCATTATCCTGATAGGGATTGTGAGAAGCAGAAATCATCACCCCGGCATCAGCTCTCAAGCTACGGGTCATGAACGCGATGGCTGGGGTCGGTAAGGGTCCGACTAATAAGACATCCACACCCATGGAGCACAGTCCGGCAGTTAAGGCGGACTCCAACATATATCCGGACACACGAGTATCTTTGCCAATGATGATTTTATGTCGTCCATCACCTTTACGAAAAACATGGGCTGCTGCCCGGCCTAATTTCATCGCCATTTCGCTAGTCATCGGATCCAGGTTCGCGACCCCACGCACCCCATCCGTACCGAATAGTTTCCCCATGTGGCTCCCTTTTCTTTCTTATTAATTAGCGCAGGCCATAAACCAATTTGAGTAGCGGATAATTTGTCCGGTCTCTCCACTCATAAGCGAATCAACGGTTTGGAAGAAAAATTCAAAAAATTTCACTCTAATCAAAGCAGTCATTCTTTGCGGCGTCACCCAGAGAGCGATCAGTATTGGACATATATGGCGCATCACGACGTTTATAAGCAGAACAAAGCGGCGGAAACGCTACTGGGAGAGATCTTACCACCCTATACTACTTGTCGCACGAATTTTGTAAAGCTTGAGCCACCAAAATGGCATCATGCATGGCTCCCACTTCGTGGACTCGTACGATATGTGCTCCCTGCCAGACAGCAGCGGCCACCGCAACGGCGTTCCCGAATTCTCGTTCACCAACCGGTTTTCCAGTTAAGGTGCCTATAAAGGCTTTCCGTGACACCCCAATTAAAATAGGTTGTCCCAATGGAAGCAACTCCCCAATGTTACGGAGAATTTCTAAATTATGATTGAGGGTTTTCCCAAACCCGATTCCCGGATCAACTAAAATATGATCTGCCGGAATTCCCATCGATCGGGCCATGGAGACCCGTTCAGATAAAAAGTCCTTTATCTCACCCACGACATCTTTATATTGTGGGGCATGCTGCATATTTACGCTATGGCCTTGCCGATGCATGAGGACAACCCCCGCTCCGGATTCTTGAATTAATTGAGCCATCCGAGGATCATCTTGAAGAGCGCTCACATCATTAATGATATCGGCCCCGAGATCCAACGCCCTCCGAGCCACAGCAGCTTTCCGTGTATCAATAGAAAGTGGGATATTGGTGAGTTTTCTCAACACCGTCAGAATGGGAGAAATTCTTTTTATTTCCATATCCTCGTCCACATATGACGCTCCAGGCCTCGTCGATTCCCCACCGATATCAATCAAATCCACTCCCTCCGCAATCATCTGTTGGGCTCGTTCAATCGCTGTCTCGATGTTGAGGCACTGTCCGTCCTCAGAAAATGAATCGGGGGTCACGTTCAATATACCCATGATTAACACCTTTGACCCAATGGGCATTCTTTTTTCCCGGCAGCGAATTTCAGGAAATGTGGACTTTTGGACGGCCATGGGTTTTATGCACATTTGCTGTTGACCAAATCATTTCCATGATGGGCTCTAATAATCATATAGGGCTCTCTGCCTTATAAAGCACAAAGATTTGAAGGGTTAGATAAGCGGGAAATCCGACCAAAATATGTGAGGGGATAAAGTTGGATAGATAAATTCTCTAGGCAAATCGCCCACAATGCCGGTGGGGGCAAAGTTAACATGCTCTTAATCCAAGGGGGATAGGGAAGCATGATCTCGATGGAAGCACGCGTTTTGACCTTTTGTATTATTCATACCAAAAGGGGACGGGGGAAAAACAGACCAGCTCAGCTTGGAAGTAGAATTACATGGCTATTCTGAATGAGAAATATATCAGAAAATCCTGTTATACTGCCGCAGCTTGCTCAAGGGAAGATGACTGTTGAACGATTTTTTCAATTTCTATACCGTCTAACACCTCTTTCTCCAGCAACGCTTCAGCAATGGCCCGTAATGTATGAATGTGCTCGGTCAGCATCCTGGTCGTTCGTTCATAGGATTCAACCACGAGCCGTTTAACCTCTTTGTCGATTTCTAACGCAACTTGATCACTAAAATCTCGACGTGAGCCAAAATCACGCCCCAAGAAAACTTCTTCATCTTTTTTTCCAAATGTCAACGGACCTAACTTTTCGCTCATACCCCACTCGCAAACCATTTTCCTGGCCAATTCAGTGGCCCGCTCAATATCGTTCCCAGCCCCAGTCGTCACACTTTTAAAGATCAATTCTTCTGCGACGCGCCCACCAAACAGAATGGAGAGGGTATTGTACAAAAAGTCCTTGGAGTAACTATGTCGGTCATCGATGGGCAATTGCATTGTCATGCCCAAGGCACGCCCACGAGGGATAATGGTAACCTTATGAACAGGATCGGTTCCTGGTAAGAGTTTCGCCATCAACGCGTGGCCAGCCTCATGAAACGCCGTCGTACGCTTTTCTTCCTCAGTCAGAACCATGCTCTTACGTTCGACACCCATTAAGACCTTATCCTTGGCGTTTTCAAAATCAATCTGGTCAACAGACTTTTTATCCAGGCGAGCGGCCCACAAGGCAGCTTCATTGACCAGATTTTCCAAGTCAGCCCCTGAAAAACCTGGAGTCCCTCTGGCAATTTGTTCCAGATCCACATCTGAGGAGACAGGAACTTTTTTTGTATGAACCCTGAGAATTTCCCCTCTCCCACGAACATCTGGACGATTCACCACAACTTGCCGATCAAACCGGCCTGGTCGTAACAAGGCAGGATCTAGCACATCCGGTCTGTTGGTGGCCGCAATCAGTATCACGCCTTCCGTAGTGTCAAACCCATCCATTTCAACTAACAATTGATTCAGTGTTTGCTCCCGTTCATCATGACCGCCACCAAGACCTGCGCCACGCAATCGCCCCACTGCGTCGATTTCATCAATAAAGATGATACAGGGCGCATGTTTTTTTCCCTGTTCAAAGAGGTCTCGGACCCGGGAAGCCCCAACCCCGACAAACATTTCTACAAAATCAGAACCACTGATACTGAAAAATGGCACGCCAGCCTCACCAGCAATCGCTTTGGCCAACAAGGTTTTTCCAGTCCCAGGAGGTCCCACAATCAGGACTCCCTTAGGAATACGCCCGCCTAATTTTTGAAATTTTGCAGGATCCTTTAGAAAATCGATGATTTCCACCACTTCTTCTTTAGCTTCATCCACCCCCGCCACGTCCGCAAATGTGATTTTTTTCTTCTCTTCGGTCAGGAGGCGCGCACGACTTTTCCCAAAGGACATAGCCCGATTGCCGCCCATCTGCATTTGACGCATCAAGAAAAACCACAAGCCCAAAAAGAGCACAAATGGTCCCCAAGATAGTAGGAAGGTGATATACCAGGGATTATCTTCAGGTGGTTTGGCCTCAATTTGTACCGATTTTTCTTGCAAAACTTTTACCAGGTCTGGATATTCGACCGAATAGGTTTGGATCCTGGTACCATCTTTCAAAATCGCGCTGATATTATTGTTCTTAATGATGACCCGTTCAACATCGCCCTTTTCCAAGTGAGCCATAAAATCACTAAAGATGACCGGATCTTCAGGATGCTGATTTGGCACCGTAAAGAGGTTGAATAACAAAATCATGAATAAACACACAAACACCCAAAACATTAAGTTTTTCACCCGAGAATTCATACCGAGGGTAACCCCCTTAGCAATTCAAATGTCATAATGAGCCAGACTATCAGGACAATAGCTTAACCAATTGATTCTATCACGCACTTTTTAGAGCTGACAACCGCATCAAGACTGCGAGTCTTCTTGAACCAACTTTGGATCGAGTTTAGCCAGGTAGGGAAGATTTCGATATTTTTGTTTAAAATCAAGCCCATATCCCACAAGATAGGTCGGAGGCACTTCAAACCCCACATACCGCAAATCAACCTCCACCTTGCGATTGGCAGGCTTACTAATCAACGCGCAGACAGCCACAGAGGATGGCTTCTTCTTCATTAAATTTTTGACTAAAAACTGAGCGGTCACTCCCGAGTCCACGATATCTTCTACCAGCAACACATGGCGGTTATTGATCTTTTCGGTCAACTCCGACCACACTTTCACTTTTTTTGCTGGACTCCCGATAGCTTTGTGACTTTTGGCAATCAAAAAATCAATCTGAATCGGCAATCGAATAACTCGAACCAGGTCGGCAAAAAACACATAGGCTCCCTTGAGGACCCCAACAACGAGGAGATCCTTACCTTGATAATCCAGCGAAATTTGCTTTCCCAAGTCCTTAATACGAGCTCTCATGGCTTCTTGCGTAACGAGGGGTTTTCCAAAAATTTGACTCATAGAGACTTCCATCTTAAATAATCATCTTGGCCATAATGACCGAAGTTGTGGATGATGAAACCTTGAACCGTTCATCTGCTCGTAACCCGCCAACCCAGACAATGCCCTCAGGCGCAACCAATAAAGGCACCTTGGTCCGTTGGGAACGGGGTAATTTAAGATCCGAAAAAAAATCCTGAAGCTTTTTTTGTCTGCCACCAAGCCCCTTGGGGCAAAAAGTATCTCCAGGCACCCACCTTCGTAGCATCAATTCAGGAGTAAATCTCGCAGGGTCAAGATAAACCTCTGATTGGTTCGCATGGCCATCCATTACGGGAGAGGTTTTCCTTGAAATCGAAAAACGGTGCCCTGTGGGAAGCCAAACCACCTCACCAGGGATGGATAAGGGCATCTGGCTCATCTCGGAATAATCCGTTCCACGTTGATTGATTTCCTCACAGGAGCTAATCACCAGACGATCATATTCCTGGCCAACCCGCACTCCATGACATGCGATGGTCCAACCTGATTGCCCATGCTCTAACCGATCTAAGACCCGTTCCACAAGGTCGAATCTCGGACTCTGCTGGTGTTCTGCAATGATCTGAAGACTCTGGCGGACCACCCTCCGACGAATTGGTAAGGGTACGTTCAAAAGCGACATCCGGTCAAATTGCCGTTCTCCCATGCGGTCTGACACACATGTGCGGTGAAACGCTTCATCCGCTAAAGTCTCCAGATATGCATGATCATCCCGAAGGATATGTGCCTGCCGGGTCAACACATTCACAATCCCCGGCGAATACTGTTTCAATTGAGGAATCAGGTGCTGACGAATGCGATTCCGGAGGTACACCGGTTGACCATTAGAGGAATCCACTCTAGATTCCTCCTGCCTCTCCTCCAGATATGCCACAATCTCACTCCGATGGATATCAAGCAAGGGACGAACGACATACATTCCTCGCCTGGGAGGAATACCTCCTAATCCACCGGTTCCACACCCGCGTAGCATCCACATAAGAACCGTCTCGGCTTGATCGTCTGCCGTATGCCCAAGCACTAACTTTGTCGCCTTTCGGTCAAGGATCATTTGTTCTAATGCCTGATACCTCGCTGTTCTGGCATATTCCTGGAGTGATTCTTTCTTCAATTTTGCATCGTATTTATTCAGATGGAGCCGGCGCACCATGACCGGCACTCCAAATCTCTCACCTAAAGCCTCCACGAACTTCGCATCCCTCTCACTTTCAGCTCCCCGAAATCCATGGTCCACATGACCAATACAGATGTCCCAATGCCACCGGGTTCGGAGCTCCACCAAGCACCTAAAAAGGGCCACAGAATCCGGACCGCCAGAAACCGCCGCCACGATCCGATCTCCCGACGCCAATAACCCCTTAGCCCGAATAGCCTGGTCAATTTTTCGTTCCATTCCAAGAAAGGGGACTAAACGATTCATCTATACACTTCCCCCATGAACAACCGCAGGGATTCGTGGTCCTGCTGAATAGTTCCGCAAGATCTCCCTGGCTCGCTGACCATCGTGGTCCATTTGACTCACGAGGTCCTGTGGATTGGCAAACACCATGTCCTCTCGCACTCTTTCAATAAAATGCACTGAAATATCTTCTCCATATAGCTGAAGCGTCTTATCAAACATATGCACTTCCAATAAACGCTCCTCTTCAGAAAACGTCGGCCGCGTGCCAATATAGGCAATTGAATCCAGACATTCCCCTTTAAACACGGTGAGCGTGGCATAGACGCCATCCGCAGGAAGAACACGATGCCCGGGGAGTCGAAGATTGGCCGTCGGCCA
>JBDSHB010000351.1:0-8666 GCA_039918695.1 Nitrospirales bacterium
ACTGTTGGGTGAAATTTTTAAGGACCTATCTTTCTGATGGGAGTGTCGGGTGTGTGGCCGGTCCCCCTGTATTAGAAGAGAACCTCCAGAGGCAAGGCCTTCAGATTCTCCATTCCGCCACAGGCGATTCTTTGCTTCCCTTCCGGATTCACCAATCAGTACTTCCAAATGGGTGGTTGAATCCTGAATTGACGGTCTGGATTGTTCAAAACCCCGGTCGGCATTAGTTCAGATGGGCCACCGTATCAGTTCGAATTCCATTGGCCTCCTGTAGATGGCCATGTCCCTTTCCGATCTTGACAGTAGAACGTTGCGCGAATAGTATGGGGAAACCTTTAAAACCCATCCGGCGAGGTGGGTAAGGAGAAAAAGAGATGCCGGCCACTAACTGGCCATTTCATGTGCGCCCTTCTCATGTTCTTCTGAGAAGGGTTTTTTTTGTCCTTATGGGGCGTGATGGGGGTCCATTACCATGAACACTTCTCCACGACCACACGAACGTCTCTTAATGGATGGTCAGGAAATGGCCCGAACCTTAACCCGCATTAGTCATGAGATTCTTGAGCGGAACAAAGGCATTGAACGGTTAGCCTTGGTGGGGATCCGCACAGGCGGAGTATTTCTCGCCCAGAGGCTTGCGGCCAGAATTCAGCAAATCGAAAAACGGGGCGTGCCTCTTGGAGAGTTGGATATCACCTTGTACCGTGATGATCTCTCCATTCGAAAAGATCAACCGGAAATACGAAAAACGACAATTCCGTTTCATATATCCGATTTGAAGATTGTGCTGGTCGATGATGTGCTGTTCACCGGACGAACCATTCGGGCCGCCTTAGACGGGTTGATGGATTTGGGGCGCCCAGCAGAAATTCAACTGGCTGTTCTTGTCGATCGTGGGCATCGACAACTTCCCATTCGTGCTAATTATGTCGGGAAAAGCATTCCGACTGCCAGGGAGGAAAATGTCCAGGTCTTTTTTGAGGAATTAGGGCAGGACGATCGGGTCTCTATTCTAACACCGTAAAGTCATCATGGGTCTAGAACGCAAAGATTTATTGACTATTGCGGCCTTATCAGCCGAGCAAATTCAACTAATTTTGACGATAGTCGAATTTCTGAAAGAAGTTGGGGGGTGGGATATTAAAAAAGTTCCGGCTCTGCGTGGAAAAACGGTGGTGAATTTATTTTTTGAGCCCAGTACCCGTACACGAACGTCTTTTGAGTTGGCAGCTAAACGACTGAGTGCCGACGTCATTAATTTTTCTCCTTCCACGAGCAGTATGGTGAAAGGAGAAACGTTAGTCGATACTGCCAGGAATATTGAAGCCATGCAGGCGGATATTATCGTGCTGCGCCATCCATCTCCTGGTGCCGCAGAAAACCTTGCGCGTTCGGTCAAATCATCGGTAATTAATGCGGGAGATGGGTGGCATGAACATCCCACTCAGGCCCTCTTGGACGTCTTTACCATAAAAGAAAAAAAAGGTCGCATCTCGGGCCTCATGGTAGTGATTGTTGGCGATATTGCGCATAGCCGTGTGGCTCGCTCGAATATTCTTGCTCTGACCAAACTCGGGGCAGAGGTGAGAGTCGTGGCTCCACCAACCATGATTCCCTTCGGTCTCGAACATTTCGGCGTGGCCGTCTTTTACAATCTGGATGAGGCATTAATCGGAGCAGATGTGATTATCATGCTGCGCTTGCAACGTGAGCGCTTGGGGCGGGCTCTACTTCCCAGTCTGCGGGAATATGCCAAACTGTTTTGTTTGACTCCGGAAAGACTCAAGCTCGCCAAACCGGATGTCATTGTGATGCATCCCGGTCCTCTGAACCGTGGCGTGGAAATTTCGCCTTCCGTCGCTGATAGCAAGGTAGCGGTGATTCTGGATCAAGTGACCAATGGTGTGTCTGTGCGGATGGCCCTTATGTATTTATTGTCAGGATCTGGTGAACGTTCAACCCTTAACGAATGATCGGACAACATGACCAAAAAGACCGGACAGCCTCCCACCACTTCTCAACTCCTCTGTATTCAAGGTGGATTCGTGATTGACCCTGGCCACGTGAATGGACGGGCCGATGTGCTTATTCAAGATGGAAACATTCTTGAAGTCGGTTTTCCACTGACGAACCCCCTTTGTCAGGATTCATCGGTCACAATTCTTGAGGCCAATGGATGGATTGTGGCTCCTGGCCTTGTCGATCTGCATTGCCACTTACGGGAACCCGGTTTTGAATACAAGGAAACCATCTCGACAGGCGCGGCCTCAGCAGTGGCCGGAGGGTTTACGACCATTTGTTGTATGCCGAATACCCAGCCCGTGAATGATAACGCGGCCATTACCAAATTTATGTTGGCCCAAGGACAAGAGGCCGGCAAGGCCCGGGTGTTCCCGATCGGTGCAATCACCAAAAATTCCGAAGGAGAAGAACTTGCGGATATTGGTGAGTTGGTGGACGCCGGATGTGTGGCCATTTCTGATGATGGGCGGCCCGTGATGAATAGTTTGGTCATGCGACGAGCGCTGGAGTATGCCAAGGCTTTTGGAATTCCTGTTGTGGACCATTGCGAAGACCTGCATTTAACCGATGGCGGATGTATGAACGAGGGTATGGTATCGACCGAACTCGGAATGCCTGGGATTCCCGATGCCTCAGAGGAGGTGATGGTGGCTCGGAATCTGGCTCTGGCGGATCTTACCGGAGTTCATGTGCATCTGGCCCATTTGAGCACCGCCCGTTCGGTTGAACTGGTCCGTCATGCAAAAGGGCAGGGGTTGCCGGTGAGCGCAGAAGTCTGTCCTCATCACTTTTCCATAACTGAAGAAGCCGTCCGCTGTTATAATTCCAATGCCAAAATGAATCCACCACTGCGAACGGATGAAGACGTTCAAGCGCTTAAGCAGGGGTTGGTTGATGGGACCATTGATGCCATTGCCACCGACCATGCTCCCCATGCTCTCCAAGAAAAACAATTGGAATTTGATACGGCTCCGTTTGGGATCGTGGGGTTTGAGACCGCTCTTCCCTTAACCCTCCGCTTGGTGCATGAGGGGGTCTTGTCCCTTGAGCAGGCGCTTGACAAGTTGACCAGATCTCCTGCTCAGCTCTTTCATCTGCCTGTTGGAAACATTCGGCCAGGTGCCTATGCGGATATCGTGGTGTTTGATCCTAATGAAGAGTGGGTGGTGGATCCCACCAAATTTTTGTCAAAAAGTCAGAATACGCCATTTGGGGGTTGGACAGTGAAGGGAAAAGTGAAGATGACATTAGTTGATGGCAGGATTGTCTATGATGCCCGTTAATTCTTGAGTATGAAGCGGATAAATTGGGGGGTAGTGGGTTTTCTTTTTGAACTCTGTGCCTTAATCTTATGGGTCGGCGGTTTGGTTGTCATTATTGCGTTGGTGATTCCGGCTGTATTTAATTCCTTCGGGATGGAACCAGCTGGGCATTTTTTACGGAGAGTTTTTGATGGTTTTGGCTTGATGAATGTCTGGATTTTGATTTTCTTGAGTGTGGTGGCCGGGATTCGCTTCCGGGCATTTGGCCACAATCCCTCCGAGATGTTTGCCGTGTCTTCTGTGGAATGGTGGCTTCTGGCTGGAATGACGCTCATGACCTTCAGCATTCTTGTGATCCTTGGTCCCCAAGCAATGGCTTTACAGGAAGAGGCCTTTGCGGCGGTCTCAAAAGAAGACAAAGATATCGCCTATGCAGAATTTTTTCGCCTTCATATGGTTGTGCGAGCTTGTCACTTGGTGAATTTCGGTCTGGCAGCCTCACTGTTTATTGTAAAAGTGCGGAAAATTCTCTTTCACCGCTCAATGGCTACTCGCTAATAATTACTCTTGAACGTTCGACGGAAATGAGAAGATGATAAAGGAAAAACCATGAAGCCCGCAGTATTGGCGTTAGCCGATGGAACCATATTCCGAGGACGTGCACTCGGATTCGAAGGCGAAACCGTGGGAGAAGTGGTATTTAATACTGCCATGACGGGGTATCAGGAAATTTTGACCGACCCTTCATATAAAGGGCAGATCGTCCTGATGACCTCCACCCAGATCGGGAATTATGGGGTCACACCGGAAGATAATGAGTCCCATCGGGTCTGGGCAGAAGGGTTTATTGTTCGTGAAGCCGCCAAGTACCCGAGTAATTGGCGGAGCAGGCAATCCTTCGAAGAGTACTTAATTGAGCATCGTATTGTGGCAATTCAAGGAATAGACACGCGAGCACTGACCTGTCATGTCCGTGATCACGGCTCACAAATGGGAGTCATTTCCCATGTGAATTTCGATGACGACGCCTTGCGGGAAACGGCGAAGGCCGTTCCCTCCCTGATTGGACGTGATTTGGTTAGAGAGGTCACCTGTCCGAACGCCTATGAATGGACCCAGAAATCGATCGTTATGGACTCGCCTCGTGGTGAATCATCAAGTTTTGCTCAGGACACCGCTCAGACTCCTTTGGAACTGGTGGTCATGGATTTTGGCTTGAAACAGAATATTTTACGAAGTCTCGTGGATCTGGGATGTCAGGTTCGAGTTGTGCCAGCTTCGGCAACCGCGGAGGAAATCCGTCGACTTAATCCAGATGGAATCGTCTTATCCAATGGCCCAGGAGACCCCGAAGGGGTGCCCTATGCGATAGAAACCGTCAAGCAGCTATTGGGATGGAAACCGATGCTGGGGATTTGCTTGGGACACCAAGTGTTGGGATTATCCTTGGGGTTGCACACCCATAAACTAACATTTGGGCATCATGGAGCCAACCATCCAGTAATGGATCTTCGCACCAGAAAGATTGAAATTACCTCGCAAAACCATAATTTTGCCGTTCGCCTTCCACACAAGGAAGATGATTGTACGACGTTGAAGGCTCAACAATTTGACTCTTTCGTTGGACGGATGGAAATCACGCATCGAAGTGTGAATGATGGGTGTTGTGAAGGAATGGCGGGAATAGAGAGTCCGATTCTTTCTATTCAGTATCACCCTGAAGCCTCTCCAGGCCCCCATGACTCTTCGTATGTGTTCGGACAATTTCTGGAAATGATGAAAGGCCGCGGATGATGATTATGACTCGGTGCTTCCTGATTCTTATTCTATTTTTTGTCAGCGGGTGCATTCATATTGATCTGTTTCCCGGGGGAGGACAACTCAATGAAGCCACCTTATCTGGTGAAGGAAAGGATAAGGTGTTGTTGATTGATATCTCTGGCATGCTGACGACAGGCAAATCGTCGGGTATCTTGGAGGAACCAAGTCTTCCCGCACGGATCAAAGAGGAATTAACCAAAGCTGAGAAGGATGAACATGTCAAAGCCATCGTCCTTAGAATCAATACTCCAGGAGGATCGGTCACGGCATCAGATCTGGTCTATCATGAGCTGAAAGTCTTTAAGAAAAAACGTCCTGTACCGGTCATTGCCGCCATAATGGATTTGGGCACTTCCGGCGGGTATTACATCGCGATGGCGGCCGACCATATTCTTGCACATCCCTCGACCATTACCGGAAGTATCGGGGTCATTATGGTGACAATGAATGCCGAGGGACTGCTGGAAAAAGTCGGGGTCAAACCATCCGCGATTGTTTCGGGTCCGAAGAAAGCGATGGGTTCTCCGTTTCAGCCGATGAATGATGAAGAGCGGGCAATATTCCAAGGGGCGATTGATCATTTGTATGAACAGTTCCTTGCGGTGGTTGAAGAGGGAAGGCCCGGATTGAGCAAGGAGCACATTCGTACGTTAGCCGATGGGCGGATTTTTACCGCCGATATTGCCAAAGCCCAGGGCCTTGTGGATGACATTGGGTATCTGGATGAGGCTCTCGATCTGGCCAAAAAAGAAGCGAAATTGGAAAAGGCCAGAGTCGTGACGTACACCAGAGGAGGGGGAACGCATCAGAATATCTACTCACGGTTTGATCCTCCTCAGATTGAGCCTATCAGGTTTCCCCAAGTCGATGCGCATTCTCTTTTCAACGTATTGACCGGAGGGACCCCACAAATGCTGTACATGTGGATGCCGTAAAGTCAGCTGTGTTCTGATGTGAGGAATGTCCTGCCCATGACCAACGATTCACCCGTCCCTGGAAACCTATTTCAAGGCCTGTTCGCGAGTACGGTGTGTGCGCTCATGTTGCTGAGCTCAGCTTGTCAAAAGGCTCCAGGGACGGCGAGAGATCAATTAATTTATATTTCGGAGGAAAAGGAAATTGCCCTGGGACTTGCGGCATTTCGCGAGGTCTTGAAGTCGGCACCATTAAGCAGAGATCCCGAAGTGACGTTAATGGTGAATCGTGTGGGGCAACGCATTGCCAAGGGAGCCAATAAACCGGAATATGTCTGGGAATTCGCCGTTATTGAGGATGATGATCAAGTGAATGCCTTTGCGTTGCCTGGTGGCAAAGTGGCGGTGTTTACCGGAATTTTGAAATACACAAAAACGGAAGCCGGGCTGGCGACCGTCATGGCCCATGAAGTTGCCCATGCGTTGCAACGGCATGGAGCCGAGCGATACAGTCGTGGGATTCTGGAACAAATTGGTCAACTCGGGGCTTTGGCTGGCGCCGCCGCCGGGGGCGTCGATCCTGGCCTTGCTATTGGAGCCATGAGTGCCTATGGAGTGGGCGTGGCGCTTCCCAATTCACGTGAACAGGAAACGGAAGCCGATTTTATCGGGTTGCAATTGATGGCCAAGGCCGGATTTGACCCTCGGGAAGCGGTGCCGTTTTGGGAACGCATGAGTGGGTGTCCGAGAAAAATGATCGGGAAATTTTGTTTTCGTACTCAAAATGCCGTTCCGGAATTTTTGTCCACTCATCCTTCTGATGTGACCCGGATTAACCAAATTGAAGCCTGGATTCCCCAAGCGATGAGATTTTATCATCCTGAGGCATCACCTCCTGGATCATCTGAATCCCCCCCCAAAAAACCGATATCTGAATCGGACTTAAAATCCTGAGAGCCCAACATGCCACGAAGAAACGACATTCATCGAATTTTATTAATCGGCTCCGGACCGATTGTTATTGGTCAGGGCTGTGAGTTTGACTATTCTGGAACGCAAGCATGCAGGGCACTGAAGGAGGAAGGATTTGAAGTTATTCTCGTCAACAGTAATCCTGCCACCATTATGACCGACCCGGATCTCGCGGACCGGACCTATGTGGAACCGATTACGGCAGAAGTGGTGGAGGCGATTTTGGAGCGGGAGCATCCTGATGCCCTGCTTCCTACCATGGGCGGGCAGACTGCCCTGAATGTCACCATGGAATTAGTGAAGCGGGGTATTCTGGAAAAACACGGAGTGCAACTAATCGGAGCTTCCTATGAATCGATCCAAATGGCCGAAGATCGGGAATTATTCAAACAGGCGATGACACGTATTGGATTAAACGTAGCGGCAAGCGGGTCATTTCGCTCAAGAGAAGAAGCCTTACGGCTCCTTGAAACAATTGGATTTCCCGCCATCGTCCGTCCATCATTCACTCTGGGAGGAGCTGGGGGCAATATCGCATATAATCGTGAAGAGTTTGATAAGTATATTGATTGGGCTCTTGTGACCAGTCCTGTTGGACAAGCCTTGCTCGAACAATCTCTTCTGGGATGGAAGGAATATGAATTAGAAGTGATGCGGGACTCCAAAGACAATGTGGTCATTGTCTGCCCCATCGAGAATTTTGATCCGATGGGTGTGCATACGGGAGACAGTATCACCGTGGCCCCGGCCATGACCTTGTCTGATAAAGAGTATCAGCACATGCGAGACGCGGCCATTCGCATCATTCGAGAAATCGGTGTGGAAACCGGCGGGTCCAATATTCAATTTTCTTTGAATCCGGACAATGGGGCATTGATGGTTATTGAGATGAACCCTCGGGTGTCCAGGAGTTCAGCCTTGGCCTCAAAGGCAACCGGGTTTCCGATAGCCAAAATCGCTGCGAAGTTGGCCATCGGGTATACCCTGGACGAGATTCCCAATGATATTACGCAAGTGACTAAAGCCTGTTTTGAGCCGACCATTGACTATGTGGTCGTGAAAATTCCACGGTTTACATTTGAGAAATTTGATGGTGTCGATCGAGTGCTGACAACCCACATGAAATCCGTTGGAGAAGCCATGGCACTCGGAGCCACCTTCAAAGAAGCCTTGCAGAAGGCTATTCGGTCCCTTGAAACAGACCGGTATGGGCTGATGTCGTTGCACGGGCTTGATGGAAAAAAGGAGACTGCCGGACCGGCTCATCCACTGCATGATCGCCTGCAATCTCAGGTTCGAATCCCCACAGCCGATCGTCTTTGGTTTCTGGCTGATGCGTTCCGAATCGGGATGTCCGTGGAGGAGTTGTATCAATTGTCGCGGGTTGATCCCTGGTTTTTGCATGAAATTGAAGAACTCGTAGAATTTGAAGCGGAATGGGTTCGCAAAAGCAAGGAGGAATTTAGGACCGATCGTTCACACGACACCCCCAAAGGATGCCCCGATTCCCTGGTGACTCTCCTTGAACAAGCGAAAGGCCTTGGATTTTCCGATCAACGGCTTGGGCAACTCATCGGGAGAGAGGAAGATACCGTTCGTCAGTGGCGACAGGTCAGGGGATCCGGCTACGGCACCGTCTTTAAAAGAGTCGACACTTGTGGCGCCGAATTCGAGG
>JBDSHB010000352.1:0-5328 GCA_039918695.1 Nitrospirales bacterium
ATCGGCAAACTGCAGGAGCGGTACGGTGACAAAAAAGATGAACTCATGAAGTGGCAGGAGCAATGGCATAAGCCGTCGGCGGCTGAACCCACAACGCAAAAGCCACGCTGACGAGTAATTTCCAAGAAGAGAGCACGGTGGAAGAACTCAATTCAGGAATAGAGAAAATCATGAAAATCCCCTATCTCATAATCATTTGCACGGTTCTACTTGTCAGCGGGGCCATCAACGTCGGGTCAACGGACATAACTGGCACGTCCGGTGAGAAGCAATCGATTACCGATTTGAGGAAGGGCATCGGGTGGCAGATTGATAACGGGACCACTCATAGACAGGTACGGCTCCACCGTACGGTCAAAAGCGATGCGGCTCACCAGGCGTCGAAGAACAGTCACACATCAATGGAGTTCGAGGACAAGGGTCGAGCCGTTCAGCTCCCTCGCCTTCATGTCAGTCGTGTCCAAGTGACAATTCTCTCCTTGTGTCTTCTTTCGTTGAAGCCGGTAGGGCATGCGTAAACGAGCGCATAGCGATGAACGCCCATATGGCTATTCAGACCAAAGAAGAAGTGCTCTCACTCACGAGCGAGGTCCCGGTTTTTCGGATCAGTTGCTCAAGGGGGGCTTGGACATCCTGGTAAATCCTAGGCAGTGGAGTCTTCACGAAAAAGTGTCTCAGGGAAAAGGGAAAGTCTCCCGTGTTGGGAAACACATGACCCGTTTCGAATCAAAATGGGCGATGCCTCGCAACCTCATGCCAAACCATTTCTGACAGGAAAGGTCTCCCTTCACCATGATAAAAAAGCACATTCTCGTGGTCGATGATGAACCGATGCTGCGAAAGCTATACCAGGCTCTCCTGGTAAATTATGGGTATACCAGCGAAATAGCGGAGAATGGCGAAGACGCTTGGACCAAACTCGGGCAGGCGGACTATGACGGCGTGCTGCTTGATTACCAGATGCAGGGGATCAACGGTCTGACTTTTTTACAGCGCATCAAACAACAGTATCCCTTCCTGCCAGTCTTGATGATCACCGGCCACACCGACGAGCAGATACGTTCCAAAGCGCTCAAGGCCGGAGCGCGGGCCTGTCTCTATAAACCGTTTGCCTGTAAGAAATTTGAACAGGTCCTAAGCAGAACGGTTGGAACGACTCCGTTAAAAGCGGTGTTGTCTGAGCACGTAGCCTCCTTGTGAGGTCAAGCGAACACCCTATTCATAAAAGAAGAATGTATGGCACCTAAACGAACCCCCTCGTTCAATCCAGAAACCTTCCTGAGACAAGTCGGGAACGGCAAAACCATCGTGCGGTGTGGAAAGAGCCACGTTCTTTTTTCCCAGGGAGATACGGCGGATTCCGTCTATTACATTCTGGAGGGAAAAGTCACGCTCACGGTCGTTTCCAAACGCGGCAAAGAGGCCGTTGTGGCGATCCTGGAGCCAGCGACCTTCTTTGGAGAAGCCTGCCTCACCGGGCAGATATTGCGTCTGGAGGCTGCGACATCGACAGGTGTCGCCAAGATCGTTCGCATTGGGAAAGCGGCCATGATCCAGGTGCTTCACGACGAACCCACCTTCTCCGAACTCTTCCTCGCCCATCTCCTTGCCCGAAACCTCCGTATCCAGGAAGATCTGGTCGATCAACTTTTCAATTCCAGCGAGAAGCGCCTCGCGCGCGTGCTGCTCCTCATGGCCCATTTCGGGAAAGAAGGCAAGCCAGAGACCGTGATTGCCAAGATCAGTCAGGAAAGCCTCGCCGAGATGATTGGCACCACGCGCTCCCGCGTGAGTTTCTTCATGAATAAGTTCCGCAAGCTGGGCTTCATTGAATATGACGGCAAGGTGGATAAGGGATTGCACGTGCACAGCTCCCTTCTCAATGTCGTCCTCCACGACTAAATTCCTCTTCGGTTTCGGCTGCTTAGGTTCAGGAGAACTGAGTCAGACGATGTCTCGCTGCCCACCTTTTTCCGTTCTTCATCCTGAGCAATTTTGACCAGACAGGGCTTGCCCGGAGGTCTATCATTCAAATTTACATACCGTACACCAGTCAACCGGTATTCTCACTTGCTCAAGGGAGTCGGGTTAATCCTCAAGAGGGCCTGCCATGAATCGTCCACCGGTCGTCTCGCCAATAATGAATGTGCTGTGGGTTGCATCTGTCGCTGAAGCATGTCGGCGGAGGGAGGCGCTACCTGGTGTGAGCCCAACAAAATCCGGCGTGTTACAGAATAGGCCTGCGGAGGAACAGCCATTTCGTATGAAAGGTCGTAGTTAACCAGGAGGTCATCATGAATTGTCCACGTTGCGGAGGATTTCAGATGCTGGATCAGTTTTACGGCATGGAGGGCAATGGAACTGTGTGGATGTATGATGGTGTGCGGTGCCTCAATTGTGGCGCCGTTCACGAGCCCATGAGGGAAACCAGCGAGCCGGTCCCTTCGCTCCGGACGGAACGGGCCAACCAGTACGGATTGACCGTGCGGACCGTGGCTGGCCGATAGAAAAAGGCCGGTCTCGCTTTGCCTCTTTCGTCTCCTCGTCATCTTCCTGGGCCAGGAAGAACGTGGCAGCATGACTTCCCGCGTCGCCCGGCCGGTTCAACGATCCACACATCTCGAAATATGGTCACACCGGATTGACTGTCCGTAGGGAGCAGTGAAGGTCTCGACCGGCCACCTGACCCTGGGTGGGAGTGGTGAGTCCGTCTCAATCAATTCTGCCAGAGATATATTGAGAAACCATGATTCATGAGCGAGTCAAGAGTACAAAAAACCGTTTTTTCATGTTAAACTTGGGGAGGGAATGGAGCAGGAGGATTTTATATAATTTGTACCAATTCATTCATTTTTCTTATATCAAGGGGGAATAGCGCATGGGTATCTATTTTCGTCACCTGTATCGTTTGCTTATAAGTCCGTGGATCGCACCAACATTCGGCCTCCATCTTTTGCCCGTACCCGTTGCAGAAGGGAATTTCTGTGAAAGCCGGAAGCGGCATCATTCCTTCCAGGCCATACAGGGCCTGTGTGTCGCCATGCTCTTAGGCGGGTTCCTAACGGGATGTATTACCGATGCCACGGTCGATTTAACCAAAGCTCCGTTTGATGCTTCCACCGAGCTGACTGACGCCACGACAGATTCGATTACCAGACTGACCGATGGAACCAGTCAAGCGACAAGCGATCTGACCGAACCCACCAGAGAATTTCTCTCCAGCACGACACCAGGGGCCTGGTTCAATGCAGATGGCATGCTCAATGCTGACCATAAAAAGATCGCGTTTGTGGTCGTCAACTTTGATAATTTGCAAGAGGATATAGCCAGGGGATCCGGAGAATATCTGGTCTCTCTTTCTATGTTAATGGGGATCCCACCAGATTCGCGCGACACGTTCTTACAATCCGCGCAACGTCAACATGGCTATATTTTTGATGAGAGCCAAACCCGCCCGGAAGCGTTTAGACGCTTGATCAAGACGTTACACGTAACATCACCCTACTCGTAAGGGGAGTGTTGAAAAATGCCGCCAGCGGCGTTCCCTGCCTTCGCCGGAGCGGCTTCGCGCAGGCAGGTCGCCCCTTGGCCGTGCTCACGTACTCCTCCGTACGCTCCGCTCGTCCAAGAGGCTGCGGCCTTCCTTTCGAGAGACCTCAGGACTGGACAGGCATTCCTTCGAAAGCTCAGGACAGGTTTTGAACATTCCACTATTTTTCTCTGGTGAGGCTCGGTGACTTCTAAGATTATGAAGCAGCGAAATATTTAAAATATTCAACAGCCCCGTAAGGGAAGGAAGGTCTGATCAGACGAGCGTTGGATTCTGATCGTGTTTCTGCATGGAGTTGGAAAGGGCCTAATCAAACTATCGATTCCGTCTTTTTGGCTTCTTGTGGTCATGCCGAGCACAGCGAGACATCTATTCTCACTCTGTCATTCCCGACAGACATGATCGGCAAGCCGGTAAAATACTGAGAGCTTCCCCCTATCCACCACCTTCAGGTTGGCCACCCGGGCTGCCGTTATAATCAGCGGGCGGCACTTTTTTGAGCTGGGCGAGTTGGGCCGCCTCTCCGTGGGTTCACGACAGCCCGATTCCATGAGGCCGACCTAGGTGAACATGGGTTTGGTCACTTTTGTCGAAACAAAAGTGGCTCGGCTACCGGGCCGAAACCCAGCATCTCTCAAAGGGTCACAATCTGTCCGATATTAAGCATCGTCCATCAATCCGCCCTTATCCTTCCCAATGTGAGTAATCGGGCAGCAGAAAAAAAGAAGCGGTTTCCCCTTTCCACCACCTGCCGTTTAGCCAAGCGGGCAGACGGTTACCCTAATAGGGGGACCCGTGTCTGAGCCCTGCGGGTTGGGCTGACTCTCCGTGGGCCAGGGACGGGAGGTCACTGCGATGGAGACCTCTTTCCGGCACACAGGGCAGGCGGGCATGGGCCCAGATGATACCCATGTCATTGATACCTTCACAGGAAGGTCTTTGTGGACGACAATATCCTTACATTCCCTTTGACAATTACCCTGAATTTCCAGACCTTCCCCTCCCTCAGCGGTTATCCATCGTGATTCTACGCATTGGTGTTTTTATCCCGCTGGCAGGGTGACATTTTTAGGTAGGTTTGGGTAAGGTATGCCCACCGTGCAAAGGGAAACGACGACCACTTTCATCAAGCTGATCGGAGGCGGTTCATACTCCCTTGATGTCGACTACATTTACCTCATGGCGGAGACAGGATGAAGCATGTAACAGGTTGTCTGATGATTCTGGTCTGTGTTGGTCTGGCAGGGTTACTGAATGCCGCCTTTGTTTCTGGTCATACACTCCCGGGCGCCGTCGATGTCGCCTCAGCCTCGGTTGAGAGTTCTGAACAAAACCTTCGGGACAATGATGGCAACACACTGACTCCCTTCGACCAGTCCAAAGGCAGTGAGGAGGATGTGGAAATGACCCGCCGTATTCGGCAGTCCCTTATGGCAGATGACACATTATCCATGAACGCCCACAATATAAAGATTGTCACGTTGAATGGAAAAGCCACCCTACGGGGACCGGTGAATACTCATGATGAGCGAAGGCGGGTTTTGAAAATAGCCACCTTAATTGTTGGCCTGAACAATGTCATCAACCTGCTAGAAGTGGTAAACGAATAAATACCCTCTTTATCCCCAGGAAAAGGAGCACGTGATGGCTAAAGCCGTATTTTGTATTGCGACAACTTTTTTGCAAGCCGAGGAAATTGTCGACAAACTCAAAAATGCAGGATTTGCGAGTACCGATATCTCTGTGCTCTTTCCGGATACCCATGGGACCAAAGATTT
>JBDSHB010000353.1:0-3386 GCA_039918695.1 Nitrospirales bacterium
CACATTCCCAAAGCCTTCGATCGCCAGGGTGGCACCTGTGATCGTAAGATCGCACATGGGGGCCGCGACTTCCGCCAATCCTTATCCCGTGGCACCGATCTGATCTAGCGGAATGCCACCGAGCACACGCGGAAGACCTACTGCCCGTTTAATCTCGTCATACATCCAGGCCATGCAGGTCTCGTCTGTTCCCATATCCGGCCCGGGAATATACTCCACCAGATCGCGAATGGCGCGGGCAAACGCACGGATGAGACGAGCTTTACCTGGCGTTCGAGGATCAGCCACAATTCCGGCTTTCCCACCACCATGCGGCAGACCAGCTGCGGCGTTTTTAAGCGTCATGGCTCTGGCCAAACGAAACAATTCGGGGGTAGACACATTGGATGCCATGCGAACTCCGCCAATCGAAGGGCCGCAGGCCACATTGTCGATAACCACCATTCCTCGCAGGCCACAGGTCGGATCATAGAGATGCACGATTTTTGCCGGCCCCAGGTCATCACAGTATTCTTCGAACGTCAAACAGGGCTCACTCATGCTTGCACTTCCTTTCTTGTTATTAGCCATGTCCCCCCATTCGCGGAACGATCAAACGGTCAGAGATCGGAATCTACCTTCTCGGTTGCTTGGACATGCTTCCAATACTCATCCACACGTTTCTGAATCATTTGTAAGGCCTTTGCATTCGGCTTGTCCGTCGGAAAATTCCAAGGAGGTCTGACCATCGAAAGAGGAAGTCAGATCCATATCGGCATCGAATGAGACACAGGAAGAAAAACCTCCGATTCTGACTTTGCGAAGCCAGGCGATGACCCACCTCGTCAATGACGATTCATTCCGTATCCACCGATTTGGATTCATATGAAAAGCCTCATGCTTGGCCAAACGTCTTTTTAGGTCTCATAGACAAGAGACCCGTTTACCCTTGAAAAACTCAACGACCCCAGAGGACTCATGTCCCTTTGACTTAACCACATCTCTTTCGGAAAATGTGCCTGGATGCCGAATTGAGTTAACCGTCCCTGCAGTAGATACCCACGGGCTCACGCCGCGTGGCACTTGAAATTCAAACTTGAGCTGCATGTGCCCTTTATCAACCTGTTCTTGATGGTCCACATACCGACGGATCACGGTCTCGTTCAACCCAACAGTTGACGAAAAGAACCCAGGAGACCAGAGCACCGCCCCCCAGTAGGTCCGCTTCAACTCCGGGTACCAGAGACGAAGTTGCCGACTTATATTCACTTTCCTCTTGCCCACAACATTCGAGACCGCATATTTCGGAGGAATCACCAGCACTACATGAATATGATCAAGCTGTACACTCCATTGTTGAACATCCACATCAGGATGGTGATGTTGGATCTGAGGTACATGCTCCTGAACACATCTCTTCATCGCCCCCCGCAAAATGCGCCGGCGATACTTGGGGATCCACACCACATGCTATTGATGCTGAGACGCATCATGAACAATGAGCCGCACTTCCATGCTGCAGTGTCATCAAAAACACCTCATGTGGCAAGGAGTCCCCCGCTTCCAGCGGGGAGCGCTTTCACCCACGGGCTCACGCCCAGTGGTCCTCTGTGCTTGCTTTGATAGAAGCCCCTATAAAAAGGGAGGAGTGACTACGGCTAGATTATTTTATCCCTAAGAAAGAACCACCAAAAGAAAGTCGTCATACGTGAGGGGTCAAAGACAATGGCAACTGAACGAGGTTGTAAACCCAAGGATTCGCTCGGGCCAGTATATAATGAATGCGGCAGATTTAAGACAATAATCTAAGGCACTGTAGACGGGGAACTAGGGGAAAGAAAGCGAGCCCGGGATTCTTAGCCGATAGAGAGGAGAGAGGTGAAAACAATCCCTGAGGAAAAATTATACCGTGGCGTTCGTCTAATACAGGGGAGGTTGCGGGCCTGGCCGTATTCCAACTAAATCGGGATCTTCCCCATCGAGTACTCTAGGAGGTTCTTCGTTTTCCGACTTGCGTTGGTCACGTCGGGCTTCCTTATCCTGTTGCTTCATCCTTTTGACCATTTCACGATTTCGTTTGGCCTGGGTCACTTTGGTGGGTCTTCCCATTTATCTTCCTCCTTTCGTATGGGTTATCACGCCTCCGGCTTCCACACTTGAGTTGTAGGTCTCTTTTAGTCTCTGCCTATGGCAGACCATCACACCCGTTTGCTTGAGCCACCAATCCTAATATGTTCACATGTGCCCGTCTTGTCCACCAAGGCGGCATACCTGTCTTACGTGGACACCCTGCGCGCCTTGGACACCGGCTTTGCAGAAGTCGAAGCACGGGAATTTTTTTGAGGCACCACATCAAGGCGGGTCGCGCTATCCTGATCAAACCCAGGGCTCGACATCATCAGAACTTGTCGACGAACCTCATCGATCGGCATGGGGATTTTTTCTTTAGATGGATCAGCGAGGCCAAGGAGATCCCAACGGATCTTGGGCTCCGGTTTAAAGGTTTTTCTATTTCTGACCTTACCACCCCACTTCATTGTCAGCTTCATAAGAAGCCTCCTTCTGTCAAAAAAAACCATCCCAATCATGACAAAGAACACGCACCTTCCAGTCGAACCGGGCAGGAAGCGAAGGGGTTAATGAAGGTTTCACACCCTCAAGAATCAATTGTGAAAATCAATCCGCCTAGGAATGAAAGCGCGGAAAAGGCAGGATAACCACCATCGCTTGCACCGTGAATCAGGGTAGCACTCTGCTGGGAGGGAGTCAAATACGGGAAGGCGTCGTAGCCGCCTCATGACGCCTATCTCACCGAACTCGTCCCGCCCTCCGGAGTCCCTGCTTCTCAATTCCCCAAATCATTCACGGCACCTGACAAGGGGTGACAAAACTCTTCTAAACGCATGGACATCAGACATTCATCTAAAGGGCAATCTCTTCACCTTTTGGATTCCAATTCCGTGCGAGATCAGTTGCCTTATTGATCTGAGCAGGGGTCATCTCCTGTGAGAGTAGGTCCATGGCTTGAATTGATGGATCCAGGCCCTGCTGGGCAGCTAGATACGCCCACTTGTAGGCTTGCACCAGGTCCTTTTGGATTCCTTCTCCCTTGTAATACATGAGACCCACATGATTTTGCGCACCACCGTTCCCCTGCTCGGCCGCCCGCAGAAACCATCGAAAGGCTTCTGGATAATCCTGCGGCATCCCCAAACCCTGGCGGTACATCGCGCCAAGATTGTTCTGAGCTCTGGCATTCCCGAGATCGGCAGCCCGACGATACCACAGCCGAGCCTGCTCAAAGTCCTTGGTTACTCCCTGGCCGTACCGGTACATATAGCCCAACATGTTCTGGGCCTCGGCATTTCCCTCTTCCGCTAACGATCGCCATTCAGACAGAGCGGCGG
>JBDSHB010000354.1:0-4125 GCA_039918695.1 Nitrospirales bacterium
TGTCACACATGATCCAAACCCCGTTGAGGAGCGCATAATCCCCAACGCTTACCCGTCCTTTCTGTCCAACATCAAACATGGTTCCTTGATAGACAGATGCCCCTTTCCCCAACTTGACTCCCACTGGCTCCTGGCTTCGATAACGAGAAAAACTAAAGGTTGTCTCAACATAACAAGACTCATCAATGTGGACATTTTGAGGTATGGTCCCCTGATACCAATCCTCTGGCAACTTCCGCGTGGAAAGCATTAGGATTGGGAAGTCCCGATGATTCGTGCCGGGTTGCCCATGACTCGGCTATTGGGTGGAATATCATGTGTCACCAGGGAGCCTGGTTCAATAAAGGCCCCTGTCCCAATATTAACGCCTTTGAGAATTGTGGCATTTGGTCCGATCCACACATCATTGCCAATAACGACAGGTGCTTTTTCAAACAAGGGCCTTGCCGTATCTTTTAGGAATGGAGAGCATGCCTTTGCATCCACAATGCGTTGCGCTGGATGAATTGGATGAAAATCTGAATCGGCAATAGTGGTGTTCCATCCTATCATGACATAATTCCCGATCTGAATTTCCAGCTCACAAAGAAGAATGACATTGCTAAAATAACAGAAGTCTCCAATTTGCACTTGTCCCGATTCACCGATAGCGAAATGCACGCCATCCATGGTGCAGTGATGTCCAATTGAGAGTCCAATCTCTTGATGAGTAAAAAATCGCTTGAAGGCCTGTTGTCCGTAGAGAAGGCTACTATTTCCCATCCGGACGTTTTTGGGGAGGTCGTCCTTCAACCAAGGAGCATTGACGGAAGGGTCAGATATGGGCATTTCTGCCTATTACCCTATAACCGGGATGTGGAGCCCGCTATATGTTTGGTAAAGACGAGCATACGGGCCTTTCTTATCGAGGAGTTCTTCATGTGTTCCTTGTTCAAGAATTCTTCCGTCTTCCATGAAGACGATTCGATCGGCTTTCCGGATTGTCGATAACCGGTGGGCTATAATAATGGTTGTTCTTCCGGACATGAGTCGCTCCAGGTCCTCTAATAATTTCTTTTCGGTATCGCCATCGAGGGCACTGGTTGGTTCATCCATAATCAGGATGGGGGCATTTTTCAAAAACGCGCGGGCGATCGAGATCCGCTGGCGTTGCCCACCGGATAAGGTGATTCCTCGTTCCCCGATTTTCGTATCATATCCCTCTGGAAGATTTTGAATGAACGAGTGAGCGCCTGCCGCGCAGGAGGCAGCTTCAATGTCTTGTTGATCGGCGTTGGCAAGACCATACGCAATATTTTCTCGTATGGTGGCGCAAAAGAGCACGGGTTCTTGAAGAACCAGTCCTATATGTCGTCGGAGTGATTCGATCGTGAGGGCTCTGATGTCATGCCCGTTCAGCATGATTCGACCTGAGGTAGGATCGTAAAATCTGGGTAACAGATTCACTAAAGTCGTTTTCCCAGCCCCGGAAAGGCCCACTAACGCGGTTTTTTGTCCAGAGGGAATATCAAGGCAAATGTCGTTGAGAACCGACCTGTCTTTTCTATAATTAAAAGAGACATGATCAAATGTGATAGAGGCCATTTGAGTTTCTGGAAGGGGGCCGGCCGATGGAGAATCGGAAACACCTGGCGTAGCCATCAGTAATGAATAAACGCGGCGTCCGCTCGCAGAAGCACTCTGAATGTTGGCAGACGTATGGGCCAAAGTCTCCATGGGCTTGTACAGCATCGCCACGTAAGTGACCAATAAGACGACGTCGCCTACGGTGAGGTGTCCATCGATAACACGAGCCGCGGCAATCCATACCACAATAGTGGTGCCCAGAGCGAGAAGAAGACCTACGATAGCTTGTGAACTTGATTGGAGAACCGAGAGTCGAAGATTGGCTTTCAGGCTATCCAGCGCGGAGCCTTGGAACCGTTGGCTTTCAAATGACTCCCGGCCATACGCTTGTACCGCCCTGATGCTGGTCAAAGTTTCTTGCACTCGAGTACTCACATCACTTTCCCGCTCATGAAATCTCTGTGACCGTTCCGTCATCGGTTTTTCGAGCTTTTGGATTAAGAGAATTAGGGGAATTCCAATCGTCAGGGCCACGGCGGTCAACATCCAATCAAGAGAGAGCATGATGACGGCTATTCCCACAAGCGTACAAGACGCCATGAGAGTGGGAATGAATCCGCTGTTAAAGAGCGCTTGTACACAATACGTATCCCAGGTCACACGATATAAGGAATCTCCGACCGCGGTGGTATCATGGTAGGCGAGTGAGAGTCGTTGAAGGTGATCGAAGAGTTTACATCGAAGACGAAACACCATTCGAAGTCCGATCGCGACAAGAATATAGGTGCTGAGAACCGTCAACCCTCCCATAAGGAGTTGGATAAGCAAAACTCCGGAGCATAATAGGAGCAAAAGTAGTATTTGAGGATTATCGATTCCAAGATAGTGTCCCGACTGTTGAATATATGTGGTGATGTCTGTAATTAACTGGGGTGGAGGATGGTTGCTTAAGACACTATCCACCACGAGCTTCAGCGGCCAAGGCTGGAGTAGTCCAATTCCTGAGGCTACGAGAAGAACACATATGCCCAAGATGATTTTTGATGCTTCCCCGTTTGCGCAGCAATGAAGAAACCAACTCGCAAGCTTCCAGGTCGTTATCTGATTCGCTGGATCTGTTGATTTATTTGGCATTGAAATTTCTGCAGTGAGTAAATGCTTGAATTAAGCGGTTAATCCAGAATTGGAGCGGGCCTAGAAAGGAGAACTTTCTCTTCCGCTTCACTCGGTTGGTCAATAGTCTGAATGGTCGGTTCGTTTGAAAGGGTTTCTTGAATGGATAAGGTCGCAAAGGAATACTCTTGATGCATTCGCATCCCTAACAGAAGGGAAAAGGTTCCAAGAATAGTTCCGACTACCAAAGCTTGATCGAAATACGCCCATGTACCTAATAGACTAAAAGCCCCCACGCCCGTTATGGCCGTTATGGAGAAGTGGGGCCACACACGACACCGAACCAGTTGCTTCCCTCCTCCGTGCTCCTCAATCGCCATTCTAGCACGAGTTCCTCCCAATAGACCGGTTTTGATGTGGAGATCCCACCGGTCATAGTCTCCCCCTCGATGAACGATGACCCGTTGGGCTTGGAGACGTTGTTCTAAGAATTCTAATCGATCAGAAAGGCCTACCCATTGTTCACTCCAGGCTGTGATGGTGCGAGACCATGGGAATACGAATTTTTCGCAGACTCGGTGACGCCAAGGAGTTAACCCGGAACACATGCGTCCGGTTAACCGTGCGAGGGGTTGGGCAAGATGAAGCCCTGCCGTGACCAGCTTAGACCGGATTAGACTGAGAGGGGTTTGGGGTACCTCAAAGGTGCCTTTGTGAGCATTGCGCGATGCCAGGAACACCGCCCCAACAAGAGAGACCACCAGAAAGGGGAAGGCCCATAGCAATGGTGACCAGAGGATTCCGAGAGTGGAAAGAATGGCTAAGCCGCCAAGGGCCAAATTCCACTCTGGCATGCTTAGCAGTGACAAGGCAGTTGAGGTATCCCCTTGGTACATGAGTTGAAACGGGGCACACCCCCATACTCCTTGATAGATTCGGGATGGACGCCAGGATGGCAAAGACGTGGATCCTCTTCCGTACAGGCGACCATTCCAGGAAGGATGGCCGGCCGTATTGTATTTTTGGGGCCACTTTTTTTCCAAAAGGGCTTCAGCTCGTCCATAGCCTCGTTGCTGTCTCCAATAGGTCCGAACCGAATTCCGCCGATGGTGCCAAACCAGTGCGGAGGGATGGAATCCCAATGTCCAGCCTTTTTCTTGTAATCGCCAACAGATATCCACATCATCACCGGCAGCTCGAAACTGGGGGTCAAAGCCTCCAACGGCATCAAGGCATACCTTTCGGAAGGCCATATTACACCCGGGAATATGTTCTGCCGTTTGATCATCGAGTAAAACATGAATGGGGCCCCCTGGGGCATTGGCCACACATTCAGCGATCCAGCCGTCATTTGGAGGAGGCAAATTGTGCCCTCCGATTCCGGCATGGGAGGTGGTGAGAAACATGTCTGCCAGATAGGTCAACCAGTGGGGATCCGGATAGGCA
>JBDSHB010000355.1:0-7648 GCA_039918695.1 Nitrospirales bacterium
TTCAGGGGGCACAGCAGGAGATGGAAACGACAAAAACCGCCTATGAGACCGCAACGGAAAAAGTAGAGTCTGCGCAAGCTGCCTATGAAGAAACGTTGACTGATGAGCAACTTGAGAGTTATGAACCGAAAGAAGTGACGATTCCAGAAGAAGAAGTGTTCCTTGCAGCCAATGAAAAATATGAGACGGCAAAAGCCTCCGTTGATAATTTTTTAAAGCGTCCCAAAAAACCACAAGTATCCCGACCTGATCTTTCCATAGGTGAAGAAGACCGTGTGGCCCAAGCGAAGCTGGGAAAACAATTATATAACGATAAATATGGATGTCAGGGATGTCACAGTCTCAACGATGAAGGTGGGGTGGTTGGACCTGCCTTGGATCGAGCAGGGTTTCGCCTCAATCCTACATGGGTCTATCGCTGGATTCTGTATCCTCAAGCCATGAAAAAGCATACCAGGATGCCGAATTTGGGGATTTCAGAGCAAGATGCCAAGGCTCTCACGTATTATCTAGGGACGCTCCAGGCCCCAAAGCCTGAAAAACCAAGTTCCCCGTCAGAATAATAACCTCCCAACGGTCCTTCTTCTCTCCACGAGAAGTGTATTTTTTAGGCAAACCATTAGCCAAAAAAGGTGCTCTTCTACAGTTCTTAATCGTGCTAGGAATCTTTTCAAACGCTGGTGGGTTGTATGTTCTAAGGAATACGGAAATGCCTTTGATGACCAGGCCATGTTGAAAAATGAAAAAATGAGGATGAGTGACTGGAATTTGAGTGAGGTGATTGGCTAATGAAAATAAAAGTGAACGGTCGGTTTGTAGTTCTTCCCTAATTTGTGTACCTATTGAAGTCCCATCAATATTCCTCCTAAAATAAGAACCCCAATCCAGATATGTTGTTTGAATAAAGAGAAGGCTTGCTCTCCTGAAATCTTTGAGCGGAGAAGAAGGACTTGATAGCCTAATATGACAGCTACTCCCATTAAGGTCAAAGAATATTCAATTCCAAGATGATTGATCCTGGCGACCAGGGACAAACATGCCAGCATGACTAATCCGGCAATGCCTACTCCAAGCCAGGTGTAGGATCCAAAGAGAATGGCGGTGGATTTGACTCCAATCCTTTGGTCATCATCCTTGTCCTGTATGGCGTAAATCGTATCGTAGACCATCGCCCAACACACCGTTGCTGCGAAAAGGACCCAGGCCGACAGGTCCAATTCGTTGCGAACAGCGGCCCACGCCATGACGCTACCCCACCCAAATGCTAACCCCAAAACTAATTGGGGAATATGGATGAAACGCTTGCAGAAGGGATATATCCCAGCAAGCAGCAATGCCACAGGACTCAGTAAAAGCGTCAGAGGGTTCAATAACCATACCAAGATGGCGGCTAACCCGAGCAAAACGGCCAGAAATACCAAAGCTTGGGAAGGCGTCAATTGGCCGGACGCGAGGGGACGATGCCGTGTTCGTTGAACTTCCCGATCGAATGACTGGTCAGCCAGGTCATTCATAATCACCCCCGCACTTCGCATGAGGAATGATCCCAAAACGAAAATTAAAAGGAGTTTAAGGCTGGGCCAACCCTCGGAAGCAAGAAACAGGGACCAAAGCGTGGGGAAGAGTAAAAGCAGAGTCCCTGTTTGATTGAACAACCGGATGAGATTGGCAAATGCAAGGGAAGGAGGCATGGACGGTACGTAGAGCTGACTAAACAATCAGGGAAACGGATGGCGAGACATGAGCATTGGTAAAGACGCCTTATTAGAACACATAAACCGTGAATTCTGGTTCATGTGAATGTGAATGTCATAACTCAGGAAACCCCAAAAGGTTATTTCACCGTAAATCGTGTGATACAGAGGATTCGATCAGGTTCTTTCGAAGGGGCAACCACGATCATCCATTCGCCGGTGTGTAAATCCGCAAGTAGTGATTTCATGCTCCACATGCGATAGCCTGGAGAAGGCTGAATGGAAATGTTTACTTCTGAAATTTTGGTCCATGTCCCATTGATTTTGTGATGCCAGCTGTGACGAATTTTTCCGGTTGTGGTTGCTTCGATTTTGGTCCAAAATATCACTTGCGAGGTTTGTGATGTTTGGACCACTGGAATGGCCGCTTGCCCATTTTTATCTTTTTCGCAATAGGCCGGAGGACGGAATATCCCCTGTGGGTTTCTCTTGTTCACTTCTTTAGATAAAACAACGGTCTTAACAAGAAAGTCAGCCTGGGCCAACAGAGGTGTTCCGGCTAAACCAATCAGAAGCCCGATTCCCCTCAATATGTGCTTTACTCGATCAACCACCTTCAGTCCTCGTATGTATCGTGAGACAACGCCAACCCAAGAAACTAAAATATACCTGCGGCCTTGTCAATGGAGAAGGTGAAGGGAGGGCATAAGTGCAGAACCTACTTCTTCCTCAGCAAATCTCCTCCACTTTTCGATAAGAGCCAGGATCTTTTGAAGTTGACGTTACTAAGCGACGAAAGGTATAAACGACCACAAAGATAACCTACCAAACTCGTTCTCCAGTACGGGCTGTCTTTCGCTATTTGATTCCTTCCAATGTGAGCCGGCGTAGCTCAGTGGTAGAGCAGCTGATTCGTAATCAGCAGGTCGGTGGTTCAATCCCACTCGCCGGCTCCAGCCAACATCTTCCTTCTATTGCGAATCTACATTGTTTGCCATTTTACTCACCTTCCTTTGGAGTTCAGGCTCACTCCCAGAGAAAACATTTCGGTCCTTTATCCAATTTGGGTGTGGTGGATCTTGTCAGGATCCTTAACAGGTTTGTCACCATACAACTCTATCCAACCTGCTCTCAAAGCGCATGATCTCGCCCTACTGCCCAAGGTTGACTAGAGACATCTGTCAACGGTTTTAACACCGGGGTTTTGTCGATCCAGCCTATCGTGGTGTTCCAACAGTTCAATCACCACTGTTCGTTTAGATTTTATGGAAATGGTGGTTGTTTATTAAATTTGGAAGAGAGGCACATGGTTTGCTTAACCAAACGGAAGACAGGGACACTTATTATTTGAGGGACATTATGAAAATTTGTGAAAAATGTCAGGGGGCAATGGTGGTAGAGCGCGCTGTGGATTTGGAGGTTGGATTGAGTCTTTTATATTTTGCTTGCTTGAATTGTGGGAAACGGATTCAGGCGGAAAAAGAACCGCGACCTCTAGTCCATTAATGATTGATTAAGACAACCATGAATACGGAGGAGTTATGCAACAACAGAGTCGACCATTGACTTATGATGAACGAAAGGCGGCCGAAGCAGCATTTCGAGGGGCACCGTTCGATCCACAATTGTCCGAATCAGCCAGAAAGGTTTATCTAGGGATTTCGTCCGCAATGGCGAACAAACGTAATGAGGCGTTTCAGGAATATGACCTTTCGCAAATGGCGGTTATGGCCAAAAAAGCGTCAAATGAATCGCAGAGTCGATCGAGAGCAAAATCTTCTTTATGGTAATCTGTGCTCGCTTTTCTGAGGACGACCCGGAAATCGGGTCGTCCTCAGTTAGCCCCTTTCATTCGTCTCGACAGCCTGGTATTCCTCATCAAAAATAATTTTTTGGTTACGGGACTTCCCCGGCGAGGAGCTTTGTCGGAGGGAGTGTATCTGGATTGTGGAATTAATTATGCCAAAGAATGTTCGGGTGTCTTCGAAGTATTGGGTCAGATTTTTCCGCTAAATTTGGTGCTGGGCTATGATGATCATCATATCATCACGATATTCCAGCCATTGATGAAGTTGTCAATCCACAAAATTCTTAACGGCAACATCCAAAACTCCTTTCTGCTCGATCAATTTCATTACGCACTTCACCTCTCCTTTTGACATACCTCCGATTGACCGAGAGGAGCACTTACGGAAATGGGTAGCCTCCGTTTATGTGTGAAGGGCTTGATGGTTTTCCTGTCTGTTTGATGCTTCCGAAATGATGAGGCAAGCTTGCGAAAAATGAATCAATGCGCGTTATTGAGAAAGTTGTGTCTTTAATTTTTCCAAAGCCAGTTGTTTTAAGGTGCGCAAGTCTAGCTTACCCGTTCCCAATACAGGGAGGTGATCCACTTTGATGAAATTGCTCCGTTTGGGAATGAAAAGATTGGGCAATCCATTAGTCGTGACCTTTTCCAAAATATCCGGGATGGCTGATTCTTCGAGGGTGTGTAAGACCACCAGCTGTTCCCCTTTCCGTTCATCAGGTACGGCGGTGACGGCCAGAACCATGGTTTCGGCGTTTGCCGCTTCCAGTAAAGCATTTTCAACCCGTCCATGAGGGATCATTTCGCCACCGATTTTGGAAAATCGGGACAGGCGATCGGTAATGGTGATAAACCCATCCTCATCCAGGGCGGCAATATCTCCGGTAATGTACCATCCCTCTCGTATCACCTTGGCGGTCAAATCTTCACGTCCTAAATACCCCTTCATGACGTTTGGTCCTTTGACTAACAGCATGCCTGGAGTGCCGACCGGCAACGGTTGCTCGGTATCAGGATCCACAATTCTGACAGACACGCCGGGAAGTGGTTGTCCGACTGTTCCCCGCCGGGAGGCGGATTGGAAAAATCCAGAAGCTCGAAAATCTGGACAATTGACGGCAATCACCGGGGCACATTCTGTGACTCCATATCCTTCAATGGGACGAATGCCAAATCGTTCTTCGAATGCGATCAGAAGTCGGTCGGGTAATTTTTCTGCGCCTGTGAGCACGATCCGGAGGGAACCGAATTGTTCCGGGGTGCAACGGCGAAGGTACAGTTGCAGGAAAGTCGGGGTCGTTAACAGGATGGTGACTCGATGCTTGTGGATCAGATTCCCAATGGGCCCGGCATCCATTGGAGAAGGATGATAGATCACGCCCGCTCCATGAATAACTGGAAACCACAGCGTGGTCAGATAGCCGAAAGAATGAAAGAACGGCAAAATACCCAAAATCCTGTCGTCGTGATCCAGGTGAAGGACTTGGGCAATTCCTTCCACGTTTGAGTCAAGGTTGAAATGACTCAGCAGAACGCCTTTGGGCTCTCCAGTGCTCCCACTACTAAAAATAATCGTGGCGATATCATCAATGGAGGGATGCATGGTCGCCCCACAAAAACGCTCCACCACCCGGATTGGAGCGAAGAGCCCAAATAACATAGCGGTGAGGCGAGCCTGCAAATCAATCGTGTTTCGAATCTCCTCGATCCAAATAGGAGTGAGGTTCCTCGGCAATTCGACATTGGCCTTTTCTAAGAAAACGCGACTGGTGAGAACAGTCATTAGTCCTGCTTGTTTTGAGGCAGATTCCAACCCTTGCACACCCACCGTATAATTCAAATTGACGGTGGTTCTTCCAGAAAGAGTTGCCGCCATATTGGCGAGCGCGCCACCTACACTTGGAGGTAGCAGAATTCCCACCGTCTGTTGCCTTTCCCAGGGAGATCTGAGGGCTCTTGCCAAGGCGATAGCGCCTGTCAGCGCCTCGAAGCAGGACACCCGAGGTCTGGTCGCATCTCCAAATACGACGCGAAACGGGTGTTTGCGCATGGACCAGACAAAGCTGTGATGGAGAGGGCGTCGTGTGAGTTTTCGTAAACGCCACGCGGCTTCTCCCAATTCCTGGACGGCCTGCCGTACCCCTTCAGCGGATGTGGTTGAGGGGAGTGGGACGCCGACAGAGAGCGTAAGAGGATAGGGGAATCGGGTTGGCCATTTTGTTAAAAAGCGTCCGCCGATGAAGCTAAAGACACTCCCCCAGACCCGATCAAGGTTGATGGGAATAATGGGAACATCCCGGCCTTTGACAATACGGGTGAATCCCGAACGGAAGGGTAAGAGATTGCCTGTACGGGTAATTTGTCCTTCTGGAAAAATGCAAACCAGTTCTCCTTGGTCAAGCCTCTGTCCCGCTTGTCGTAACGCATGTAAGATTTCTCTAGGGGATCCGTTCGAAGAAATTGGAATGACCCCCATGATTTTGGCAAAAGGTTGGAGCACGCGATGGTCATAATAATGTTGGTCGACGAGAAAGCGAATGGGGCGATCGGTGGTGGAAAGTAGGAGCAGTCCATCTATGAAGGAGACATGGTTGGGTACCAGGAGTGCCCCACCTTCTTGCGGAATACGATCCCGTCCTATGATGGTCAGTCGATAGATGGTGTGGGTGAACATAACTAACATCAACCGAATGAACATTTCTGGGAGGACCCGAAGTGCCCAAATGGTTAGAGCTGCGCTTCCAATGCTGGATACGAGAAAGATATTGCTGGCGCTGAGTCCGATCTTTGAGAAGAATCCTGATCCCAGAGACCCCAACAGGACTCCTCCAAAGACCAGGGTATTGGCAAAGGCGATCACGGCGCCCCGTCGATCAGCTGGGGATCGCCATTGAATGAGAGCGTTGAGCGGGACCACCACAAATCCGCTGGCGAGGCCTAGACACCCCATGGCCATGAGGGTTCCTCCTAACTGGGGCTCCCCAAACCCTAAGGCGAAAAGACTGGCGGTTATCCCGGTGCCTCCCAAGGGAAGGTAGCCTAATTCCACTTTGGCCGCTGAGAGTTTTCCAACCAATAGGGAGCCAATACCGACTCCGACTCCGAAGGCTGCCAGGGGAAGGCCTGAAAGGGAATCAGATAGGTGAAGGACGACTTTGGCGTAGATCAACACATCTTGGCCAACTAAACTGGCCAAGGTCCAAAATGCAATGGCCCCCATGATCCCCAATTTCAAGACTCGATCCAATCGAAGAGCTTCAATGGCGGCCTGCCACGTTTCTCGAACTCCACCATCAAGTCGAGCACGTGGGACTGTGGGAATAAATAATGAAGCCCATAATCCTATCCCTGAGCAAACCATGAGGACTAATCCTGTCAGCCATGGGGTTTGGCCGGAAAGGTCAAGCAAGGGACCCGCTAATGCGGTTCCTGCAATGATGGCGATGAAGGTCCACATCTCGAGTTGACCGTTTCCCCAGGACAAGCGATGGTGAGGCATGAGTTCAGGAAGAATTCCATATTTGGAAGGACTAAAAATGGCACTTTGGGCGCCCATTGCGGCTAGTACCAAGAGGGGAAGGATCCCACCAAGAGGATTCAAAAAGAGAGCTGCGGTTCCGGCTCCCATCAATAAGACTTCTACGGCCTTCATGACGACGATGACGGTTCTCTTACTAAACCGATCGGAAAAGACTCCGGCAAAGGCGGAAACCACCATCAGGGGAAGGGTAAAGATGACAAAGGCTTGCGTGGTTGTCGCTTGTGTGGCAGCTTCAAGCTCAGGGCCAGAGGCACCTACCGAGGCGGCCACTTGCTTGATAGCCAGGAGGGCGACAATGAGTTTCCAGGCGTTATCGTTGAAGGCTCCAAAAAATTGGGCGACGAGCAGTCCGCGGAGAGCCGAGGATTGAGCTGCGGGTGGGGGGGAGGCTGAGTAAGCTTCAGTCACCGGGATCACGAGGTGTGAGTATTTGTTTTTTCTTCTTTTTCCCTTGAGGCCAAGGAGATATTAAACAAATAGGGTCTTCGCGTGATCGAGTGGGCCAATTCATATCTCCTTGAGCATGCAAGTCAAGATTTTTAGCCGAAGGTATTCCTCATCCCGCAGACCATAGGCCCGTCTCTGGATGACCCGGATTTTGTTGTT
>JBDSHB010000356.1:0-5398 GCA_039918695.1 Nitrospirales bacterium
GGTCAAAGAAGTCAGATAGGAACAAGAAAGTCGTGCGCACGCCAGAGTCGGTAGTTGGAAAAAGTACGAAGAGTATTTTGAAATCAATACACACGGCACAAAGAATGTGTCACACCCGGGAGACTTATGTATGAAATACCTATTGGCCGTTGATGGATCGGATCAATCAGTAGATGCCACGCGAGCGTTTGAAGCCCTCAGCCCGGCAGAGAGCTTGATGGTCTTGTATGTGGTGAATGTGCCGGGGATTCCCTATCCGGCCATGGGTGCGGGTGTTGCGAAAGATTTGTCGATGGCGGTGGACAAAGCGATGCGGGAAGAAGGCGAACGCGCCATCGACCAGGCGGTGTCCCTCCTGCCTTTACATCCGGGACCGGTGACGAAACGACTGGAAACCGGTAAGCCCGCAGAGGTTATTCTTACCCTGGCGGAAGAGCAGAACGTTGACCTGGTGGTGCTGGGCGCTAGGGGAATCGGTCAGATACGAGAGCAGATGTTCGGGAGTGTCTCGCATCGGGTCATGACCCACGCGCCGTGTTCGACTCTGATCGTCAAGAAACCCATTCGCAAGATCCAACAGGTGTGCATCCCCGTTGAAAGCCAGGAAGACGGCGAAGCGGTCGTGCGATTCATGAAAAAGAAGCCATTTCGTGAACCGATCTCTGCGACGGTCCTGCATGTGATTCCTTTTTCAGAACCGGTCTGGCCGGTGGGGGCGATGATTTCTCCGGAATTTCGAAAAGAGATGATCGCCTATGGGGAGAAATTCACGAACGGTCTCAGCACGGAATTGAAGCAGATGGGACATGAGGCCAAAGGGGTCGTCGTGGTCGGGACACCCTCCCACACGATCATTGAAGAAGCGACCAAACATGCGGCTGATGTCATCCTGATGCGAACGCATAGCCGATCCGGCGTGAGTCGGTTCCTTTTAGGGAGCGTCTCTCATTCCGTTGTGCATCACACGGAGTCTTCAATCTTGTTTGTGCGTGAATGATCCGGTCTAAAGGAACTTTGGATGAACAATCCTTTTCCGAGGTCGTATGAATAAAACCTGGTATCTTATTGGGGCCGTCGCGATAGGAGTGTTAGTTTTTCTCTATTTGGTCTTTTGGTGTCCCAGCCCCTGCCAGTAAGGGTTATTTCGTTTGCAGGCGCACCTCCTCCTGCATCCGCTTGTTTTTTTGGTGTTCGAATGTCCAGACTTACCTGGCTGTACTCCCCGAATAAATCGATCTGGCGCCCTGGTCAGCGGTAACAGTGGGGCATCGCTTTTATGTCATGTCGAATCTTTTGGCCTCTTCGGGACACATTCCAGATGAATCTGTGTCTAGAGCTTGGGGTTAATGAGTTCTTTAACATAATGTATGGGGCATTCCTGGCCAAAATACGAAGATGTTTGGAAAGGATTATAATGGGGCCATATGAAAAGTGGAGCTCCCGAGGTGCTCAGAAGCTAACAGGCGACAAAAAACTAGATTGTCGGTTATAGTGATATAGAGATTTAAAAAGTAGGGGTAATCCCTCTTTTCTTTTAAGGATATCTTCGGAATGAATATTCAGGCTGACAGGAAGAGGATCTCGAGGCTTCTCGGGTTGGCTTTGACCATGACTTTGGTATTTGCCAACAGTCTTGGCGCCAGTCCGTCTGTTCACCAGATTTCTCATTTAATAATTCCCATCCTGGGGACATCTGTTAACAAACAATTCAGGCCGGTAGGCATGGTGAGCCAAGTGGTGATTGATGTCTATGAACGCCAGGATCGCAACGGCCTTCAAGTCCAATTTCATACAGAACCAGGAAAATTTTCCTTGTTTGCCCGTCAGTCGATTCACGCAGCCATCACTCGGGCACTTGCCGCCGCCAATCTTCCGTCCGAATCCTGGACTGTCCTTCTGAAATTTCCCTATTCCGGTCAGACGATATATGGGGAAAGTCTTTCGGCCATGGTGGGCCTGAGCGTGGTATCTATGATCAAGGGAGACCACCTCATTGAAGGCCGGGCCCTGACCGGAACCATCACCGAGAGGGGTGATATCGGCGCCGTGGGAGGGCTTCAACTCAAGATTTTAGCTGCCTACTATAACCACTTTCAGCGTGTGTTGGTTCCCAGTGAGTATGATGTCCGCGATGGAGACTGGCGTACGCCGTTTCTGATGCATGTTTCCCCTGTGGGGACGGTCGATGAAGCGTACTTCGGGCTGACCGGCCACCATTTGGCGACCCTTCCGTAAGGCCTGCCTTTCAGTTTTCCCGAAATTTCTCTGAACTAAGGATTATTTCTCTCGGAATTTTCTCCGGCGCATAAGCTTGGGATGAGGTGTCTCGGGCCATATGCGAAGGATTCTTGGTTTTCTGGTTTAGGCGGTTGATTCATTTTTCCGAGGTCCTGGTGAATGGAGCCTGATTCACTCCCCCAACCCTATATGAAAATCATGGCATATCTTTGAGGATCAAGGTGGAAGGTGCCAGTAAGGAGTTCATCGGAAGGTAAAGATGCGAAAAGTTTGTTGTTTTAGAAATGGTGGTTAACTTCCTACACAAACATTCCGAAACGTCTACAAACAGGACCAACTCAACTGATGTAAGCAAGTACGACGGGTTTCCTAGGAGAAGACTGTGTATGACCGATCATGTTGAACTAAAAGAACGACTTCGTACATGCCCCAATTTGCCCAGTTCGCCAGCCGTGGCGAAGCGGCTTATTCAATTAATGGAATCACCGTTTCCGGATGTGGAAGAGATTGTCCAGGTTTTGTCGGGGGATCCCGCGCTCACAGCAAAAATATTGCAATTGGCCAATTCTTCACTTTTTCCGTATAAATGCCAGGTGACCACGTTGTCCAAGGCGGCTATTCTAATTGGCTTTAATGGAATTCTGGCCACAGCGTTATCTTTTACGCTCGTCCGACATTTCCGAAATGAAGGCTCAACGGGTTTAGATTTGGACTTGTTTTGGCGTCGAAGTCTTCTGGTTGCGTCGGCATGTCGCGCCATTGGGAATATCTGTGGGCAAAAAGATACAGAAGAACTGTTTTTGGCCGGACTCATTCAGGATATCGGCATGTTAGCTCTGGATCGTCTGAATCCAGACATCTATCACTCAGAGGCCATCGATCAATCGTTGCATGCGGAGGTCGTCGCACATGAGCAAGAGATTTTGGGGGTCTCTCATGCTCTCGTCGGGAGTTGGTTACTCATGGATTGGAATTTTCCATCAAAAATTTGTATGGCTGTTCAATTAAGTGATGAGGCTCGACTCCTCCCGGATTCCGAAGGACCGGAGAAATTTTTCAACTGCGTGGGGTTCGCAGTGACTTTGGGAGGATTAGTCATCACCAATGCCTCGGATAAGACTTTCTTAGCACAGGTGGATCTTGCAGAAAGTTGCTTGGGAATCGATCCGTTTGCCTTTGCCCAAATCTTGAGAAAACTGAAAGATGTTGTGCATGAGTCAGAAAAACTTTTTGAGATGAACAGCCACAGTGAGGCGAATCTTCTTCAATTGATGGAACAGGCAAGAACCGTATTGAGTCGTCGCCATGTTCGGCTTGCCAATCAATTCGATGCGCTCTTTCTGCAAAATGCGATGCCCGGCGCGGGCTAGCCTTCAGTCCTCTTTCCCAGATAGCCGCTTGGGGCTGTTCCTTCCGCAATCCTTTATGTTGATGATGGAGTTGTCGGAGGAAGGTCTTCTTTTGTCAGTGTTAAAAAATGGGTTGCGCAGGAGATGCAGGGATCATAGCTGCGAATCAGTTGTTCGCATTTCATCGCGGTTTCCTGATCGTTCAGATGGAGAATGCCTGGTAGGAGGTTTCGAAGGTCGTCCTCCATGCGGCGTTGATTTTGGGAGGTTGGCAGCACAATCTTGGCTAGGCGAATGGTTCCATCGGCATTGACCTCATAGCGATGATACAGCAGGCCTCTGGGGGCTTCGGTGGCGGCCATACCCTTTCCAGCACGGAGCGTTATTGGAACGGCCGGATCACGTGGCGGCTCATAGTTTTGAATGAGGCGAAGGGCTTCGTCAAACGCATAGAGCACTTCCACCGATCGTGCCACGATACCCATGGATGCGCGGTTGAAGGTGGGAACGAAACTCGTGATTTGGAAAACTTCTTTGGTCAACGCGGAGAGTTGGTCCTGGTTGAGAGCGAAGCGGGCTAATGGGCCTATGAGATAAAATTGTCCATTCAACGTCCGGTGATTCAGATTGAATTGATACGCCTGTAAGGGAAGTTCAGTGGATGAATGATTCATCATGTCAAAATAGATCCATCGGATCTTCCTTGTTTTAAGCTTCTCACAATAAAGATCAAAATTCAGTGTAGCCTTTTTCTCAAAATGGAATGATTGAAGACTTTTTTTGAATCATACAGAATATATGGTGACTCCCTCTTTCATGTGTGTCCCCGAAAGATTTGCCCATGTTCCGACGCCTGCCGTCTGGTCCAAAGGAGAGAGCCTCTCCTGAGGTCGCGGGCATTATATGAGCCCTTCGACCAAATTCAGGACAGACTCCACAAGTTAGTCCTCAAAAGTTAAGGGACGCATTGCTTCAATAGTCTTCCCTGGCCTGGTGGTATGGCCGAGCAGTGCAGCCGACACCGGAGAAAATGCGCACAGTGTTTGAGCGCAGCGAGTTTGCGCGCCGTTGGAGTCGGCGAACCGCGCAGGGGACCCGAAGGGCCACACCACGGCCAAAATTGTTTTGGGTCCTTTTGCTGAAACAAAAGGGCCTCGCCTGCCGGGGGCGAAACCCGGCAACCCAGAACATCACGTGGATACCAGTGCGATGCGTTCACTTGCCAGCGTTTTTTCTCCCTGGCAAACCCCGGGAGCTTAGCTTCAGGGCTGATAGGATAACGCATGTTTAAGCTCAAACGATTTAATCTAAATTATCCATACATATTCTATGCCAGGAATTGGGTTTCAAGGCTTTGCGTGTAATGTTGTCTTGCTCTTAATATCCTAAATTCATACACTGTCACCCTTGATAAAAGAAGTATACAAATCAATGGTAGAGCGAGAAAAAGCATAACAGAGGAGAAAGATATGAACCTGAAGCAAATAGAAAATGAGGCTCTTCATTTATCTGAAGAAGAAAGGGCAGAGTTGGCACAGAAGCTTCTCTTAAGCCTTGATGCACCAACAATGGCAGAAATAGAAGAAGATTGGTTGGTCGAAGCGCACCGCCGAGCCAGGGAGCTAGATGAGGGCACTGTGCAGGCAATCCCAGCCGAAGAGGTCAGGAAAAAAGCACAGGCCTTGCTGAGATGAGTTACGGGTTTCATCCTGCCGCAGAGGCTGAGCATCTGGAGTCCGTGGCGTTCTTTGAATCAAAAAGACCTGGGCTGGGTGCTTCGTATCTCGCCGAGTTTGAAAGAATCATGCGCA
>JBDSHB010000357.1:0-3668 GCA_039918695.1 Nitrospirales bacterium
GCCAGACTCTATCCCCCTTCTTATTTTATTGCAGGATATGGAGCCGGTTGGGCGCTATGCCTTTCGATTTAAATGGAGTGACGGACATGACACCGGACTGTATTCCTATACCGCACTGCGCAGCATGTGCCAATGTGATGTTTGCCAGCCCAATAAACCCAAAAGTAAGCAACTCCTCTAGCTTCTTCTGATTTTCTTTTCATCAGGATCACAGACGGGTAATGCCAGCATTGTGCTGTAAAAATGCTTAAACAGAGGATCTTTAAGCGGACGACCGAAGAAGCCAAAGAAGACTTAACTGAGGGAACCAGAAGGGAACGAGTGTTAGTGTACCAGGACTTCCTGTGTGGACAGTGAGACGAGCCGAAAAGTGGTCAGTTGTTCTAATGCCTGATTGGCCTTGCTGACGTAGAAAGCATATTGAGGTTCTGGGTAATCTTTTATGATTTCCTGAAAGGTGCGTAGTGCCATTGGCCAGTCTGATGACAATTGGGCTACTTCTGCAAGGTGGATTGAGCATGAGACAGCCATGGCGCGTGGATCGACAGCCAAACGGGAACCTCTCGCTGTAGATAAATTTTTCAAAAAGGTGGGGACAGGAATAGGGGAATCATCCAAGGAGATCGGTTTAGGTGCAGAGGCCAACACGGAAAGATTGGCTTGCATGAGTTGGATGTCAGAACCATCTACGCAATGATTGTAGGCGTCACAAATTCCAAGGAATTCGAGATCCTCCATGGCTAGTTCTCCTGACGATTTTGGCTGAAGACTCTGGCAGCCAATAAATGTGATCGAAAGTAAGCTTACGAGGATATACTTGATACGTGTTGAAACAAGAAATTTGGTCTTCATATTTAACCCTAGGAATCGTAGTTTAAAAAAATGTTTTTGAATTATGTATATTTAAAGCAAAGTTCATGCTCAAAATTAATAGTTATGAATGTGAGTTTTTCCATTAAAATTAACAATAAAAGCAATAGAATAAGTGTGGTAGCGTATATTTATTACCACAACATGTGCTTATTTTAGCACAGTCGCTTGCCCGCAAAAAATTAATGTTACACATGAGATTGCAGACAAGGTAATTTTTCCCATGAATTAACGAAATGGCTTAATTTCGTATTCGGCGAATAGCTGTTTGGTGTCTGGATGAAATGTATAGCCTTTGCCTTGGAGAATATCCTGGTTTTTTAATAAGGGAACGAGTTGCCCTGTGGGATGGAGATACAGCCCTCGAAGAGGAACGGATCGTGTGGCATGGCGGATAAGATGGCAGGGAATAGGCCTGATGGCTTGCAGCCATTCGGCCAAATCCTGCGGATTCCCGATAGAGGCAGAGAGAAGGAGGAGTCGTGCTTGTGAGGGACACAGGATAATGGTTTCCTCCCACACCACCCCCCGTTCTGGATCCGCCAGGTACTGCGATTCATCCAGAATGACCAACCCCAGAGTATGCAATCGTAAATCAATCTCCCCACTCGCGGCATCATAGAATAAATTTCTCAAAATTTCGGTGGTCATCACCAATAGCGGTGCTTGGGCGTTGTCCCGCCGGTCTCCGGTTAATATCCCGACTTGATCCGGTCCAAAGAGTTGGGTGAATTCCATAAACTTTGTATTCGACAGCGCTTTCAGGGGCGAGGTGTAAATCACCGTTTGGTTGAGTGCCATGGCCTGTTTGATCGCTTGAATGGCGACATAGGTTTTTCCACTTCCCGTCGGAGCGCTGACGATGACATCTGAATGCGCCAGATGCTCTACCGCTTCGGTTTGCCATGGATCCGGAACAAAGGGCTGAGGCTCAGGAACCCCAATCCCTTCCAAAATTTGCTGAAGCGTAATCGATGGCTGGGAGGGGCCGAAGTTGGGCTTTCCCTTCATTTGCGGATTTTTTGCTTGAAAGGGCGAAGCGGGCTTTTGAGGACGGGCGGCGGTGCGGGCTTCTTGTGCGGCCAGGCGTTCCTGGCGAGTGGTCAAAATTTGTTGCAGTTCGGTTTCGATGGCCAGAATCTGGTCGGGAGGGAAAGCCAGCATTAATTCAACGAGCCGATGTTTCCCGAGGCGAAAATGTCGATGGATGCGGCCTCTTGCCATGTGATGCAAATATTTCACCGGTAAACTTTGGAGTTCATGTTTGAGATCATCAACATGCATGGCGTTATGTTCCCATCTGTAGCTATGGAAGCTCCTGCAGGACTTCCCGTCGCATGGTCACCATCGCGGAGTGTGCAGTATCGGCCAAGCCCGGATGTGTGAACTTGAGTCCATATATTTGAGAGAGAAATTCCAAGGTCCTGGCTAAAAGGCGATACACGTCCCCTTCGGCCATGGATGTAGAGCGAACCAGTGACGCCCAGGTGAGTTGAGGATTCCCGATCCAGCTTTCCACGAGTGCGGCGACATCTGAGCGTAACAAGGGCGGAGGTTCATAAGGGCTCAAGGAGTCAGCCACCGCCCGCACCTGCGTCAACATGGTAGCCAGTCCGGATGGGAGTCGCATGTAGGATCCCGGGCGATCATCATCATGGGAAATACTCGCCATGATGCCTGCCAACAATCCTGGAGCAATGCCTGAGAAGGCCTCCATACGAATGAGTTCTGTGATGAGTAAAGAATGATTAATACGAATGAGTCTAGCCCATTCCCCGTCAACGGTGAGTTGCGAGGAGGCCGTGATATATCCGAATTTGTGGAGCACATCGGCTTTTTGTTGAAATCGGTGCCACAATCCGTCACGGAGCGCTTGAATCGTTCTGGTCAATTGCAGGGATTTCTGGCGAAGTTTTGACGCCAGGGGAAAGTCTTTCTTACATGCCGAGTGGGACGGGCAGGTGGGACAGGGAAATTCCTCCGTTAACATTTCTGCAAGGAGCGGATCGTCTGCCTCCTGGGTTTCCGGTAAAATAGGGACTGTCGGCAGACGCGCGGGCAACTGCGAGAGCTCTTTCTTGAGTTGAGAGAGAACCTGTGGCTGACACCAGGGAATAGTGCGTGAGGGCTGAAACTCAAACAGTCGGTCGTAGACTTGAGTGACTGAATGAGCGGGACACTCACCCAAGGTGCCTTTGGCCCGAATCACGGACAACATTGGTGCAAAGGTTCCACGGCTTCGATACTGACGGAGAATAATAGCCGGACCTTTCGGCAGTCCGATGAGGCGACCTGGAGTCAGAAACGGCAGACAGGCGGTCAAGAATGGCGTATCGTTAGTGACGATAGGATGTCGGTGCGCTTTGCGTCTGCGGGCCAGATCAAAGCCTTTCCATTGGGTGATCCAATCGGCGCATTCCCTGGGGCCATAGGGTGTTAATTGTTCCTTGATCTGATCCAGATGATCTTGGTGGATACTGGATCGTTGATTCAGTTGAAATTGCGCAAAGCTTTTGGCGAGTAATCCTTCAATCTGATCCAGCGAGTGGGCCTTTAGCAGATTAAGCACCATGGGGTAGGAGACCACAAACTGACTGTCAATCGGTTCCGGATAGCCTGTGAGTCCTTTTCCAAGGATTTGCAAGTCAATATACGGAGAGGGGGTAATGACCACGACTCCCACCAAATCCTTGCCTCGTCGGCCTCCGCGTCCGGCCAATTGTTGAATTTCGCTGTTCGTCAAATCCGTGAAATCCTGCGATTTGCGGACGCTGGATTGGGTAATGACGACGGTACGT
>JBDSHB010000358.1:0-6286 GCA_039918695.1 Nitrospirales bacterium
CGAGGGGTAAGGAACAAGGAAAAGTACCCCAGGAGCACTCGGTGAGTGGAGGAAAGATTGGGGGCACGTTGACGAGAGCTAGTGAGTATGAGCAATTGTTGATTGAGAAGAAAATTCTCGGCCAGGAGAGCTTTGGGGCCGCCGGGTCCCAGGAGTTTGCCGAAGCTGGTCAAGAAGGAGGCAAAGAGGAGGAAAATGATGTTCATGCTGGGGAGTTTAGGGCAGGGGAACGGTATGTGGCAAGGCGAGGGAAGACCCCTTGGAGGCCTGCATTAGAAATTCGAGACCTACAGGGCCGACAATATTATATTGGGACGAAAAAGTGGGTATGAACTGCTTAGTACCCTAGGGTTCACAGAGGTTTTCTTAATTATGGAATAAAGGATTTAAGTTGTTGAAAAAATGCCGAGCACGCTTTAGATGCACCGCGAAAAAGGAGAAATGGATGGGGAGTATTAAGTGATCAGACTCGGCGGTTGTCTAATGCAGATCACTCCCCCCTCTCGCTCTCCAAGCACTGTTTTGCTACTCCTGCTCTCTTGTGGTGACTCTCCTTCGCGGTTGAATATGTATTTGGTAAGAGCAACCCTTTTAACACACGGCACCTCGTCCTTTCGACTCATCTCAAATATTATTTTGGAATAGAACCCGCCATCATGAATAACATGCCCAATCGGACTTCATTTGTTGACTCTGAGGATTCTGCCATCCGTTTTGTTCTAGGTGGGGAGGCCAACACACTAGCTAATGTTGATCCATCCATGACCGTCCTGCGATACCTGCGGGAAATTGGAAGCGGGACCGGTACGAAAGAGGCCTGTGGCGAAGGCGGTTGCGGTGCCTGCAAGGTGAGGCTGGCGGATTTACACAATGGGAAGGGACTGTGCTAAGACACACTCAAAGCCTGCAACGCGTGTCCTTTCGGGAAATAATTTGTTACAGCTATCGCTCCGTCACCTCAAACCAGGAGCGATGCTTTGGCTTCCTCCTTAAAAAGCCCCAGGAATAAATTCGCACAAAGAAAAAAGACTCCAAACAATAATCCTCCCACACCGATATAGACGAAACTCTCGGTCAGAATATGCGCATGAGCGGGTCCCCGACCAATGGAGGGGGCCAACCAAAACATCGTGTACCAGGACAGTGGATAGAAACTGCTCAGTCCCAGAAGTATGGCCGACGCTTTCTTGTAGTTGGGTTTGAGTGTGGAAAACATGACAAGGATGACTAGGCCCAGCGAGAAGGCTGCAATACCCGTGGCATGGAAATGGGCTCGTTGCGCATACCGCCAAATTTTGTCCGGACTTTTGGGATCATGCACATCCGGATTAGCCGCAATTCCTTGGGTAATATAATTTTTGAACAGATCTTCATTGACCCCAAAAACAATACCCATTCCCACGCCAAACAATAGCCCTAGCAGCACGAGTGCCAGGCCGATCTTAACGGTGCTCAACTCTTTTTCCATGTTTTGTCTCCACGCACTCAACGGCCCTAACCATCGGTGCAGTTTGATGGTTAAGCCAAAATGTTTTTAATACGAACCGGAATACAAGACCGTTCTTCGAAACCCATCAATTAAGCACATCATCCATCTGGTGAAGCGGCTTTCACTCAGTATAATACGCCATGGACATGAACAACTCATGAACGCAACATGAAGCTTTCTTCATAGACAACATTACCATGTTGATATCGTTTTAGGGTTTCTCAGAAAAAAATACGTCAGGTTTGAGAGGCGTCTTTAATGATTCATCCTCAGAAGAGTGGTCACTCAACTTTCCGGAGTTTGGACCGCAGGCCCTGCCAATTTCCCCCACGCCAGGAATCCGGCGTGAAGCACTACCCTGTCGCTTTCCAGACTTCTTTACCACGGGGTGACAGTATCGCGTCAATGGAGTGGTATAAAACGCCCCATCTAAAGATGCACACACCAGAACGGTGTGATACGATCGCGGATGAACAGAATGGTTATATAATGTCTCTCTCTCTTCAAGCAGCATTCCGCATCTTACGCGCTTTCACTTCAGTGGTGTTCGGCCTCATGCTGGGCGCCTGCTCCACAATCGAAACGCCAGGCGAGTTACCGACGGCTTTGTCGGTGGACCTCTCCCGATATGGCGGACTGTGGCATGAAATTGCCCGACTGCCCATGTGGGCACAACGAAATTGCGTAACATCCACAGCCGAGTACCGGCTACTCGAATCAGGGGAATTTGGCGTGCGAAACGCCTGTGTCACCAACACGGGTGAGGAGATAAGTATTGAGGGCGTGGCCACGGTTGTGGATCGAGAACATAGGGCAAAGCTGAATGTGGTCTTCGACCAATGGGCGGCCAAGCTTGTGGCGTTGTTTGGATCAGCCGAGCGAGGAAATTATTGGATTCTCCGAGTCGACCCCGACTACCGACTTGCGATCGTCGGTACCCCGGATCGTGATTACCTGTGGATCCTGGCGCGAACCCCGACCCTCGATGAGGCCACCTATCAGGACGCGGTCACCTTTAGTCAACGCCTGGGCTTCCATACGGAGCGCCTGATCCGTACCCTCCGCTAGCGCAGATTACCTTCTTGCCTCCCAGCTTGGGCAAATGTCATTCATGAGCGACTTCAACGAAAAGATAAAAGCTCTTTATGACACAATCTCCTATGCCGCTTTTAATTTCAGGAAACGAAAAGGCCAATCTTTGAGGTCCATCCCAACATCCGATCCCGACATTGGAAGCCGAAAACGGTGAAATACCCGTTTCACCGGATCACCCAGCAGACCTCGGCAAACCATTCATCCCTTATCCGGAAAGCTACACGGCCTATCATCCACTCTAAACGGTTCATTGACGTGGGATCGGGGAATGGAGAGGGCCCATCAGAAACACTTGCGGACGTCATCGAGTTGAACGGCTACGGCCTTCTCGTCCTGGACGAAGTGAAAATTCTCTCCCCGCCATAAGCTACTCCACGAAATCATACGGACAACGCTCTCTCCGGCGAGAGCAAACAAGTCCCAACTATTTTTTTACTTCCCAGATCGAATTCACAAAGTGGTTCTTGACATCAAAGAGGTGCGTCACGATTCGGCACCCATTCTTTTCAGCCAACATTTCAATTTCTAATTGAGTATATTTATAGGAGTGCTCGGTTTGCATCGGTTCCCATGCCTCAAAATGAAACTCCTTATCCAGTGTCTCAATGAATACCACCTGCTCACGGGTACTGTAAACAAAGCTTTCTACCGCATGAGACTGTGGATTATATTGGCCCTGTTGGACATACCGTTCTTTCACAAAATTTGCCCCCAATTTTTGATTCATGACATCAAGGAGATGCAGGTTGAATCTTTCGAAGACTCCTGTTGAATCATTATAGGCTGCATACAGGGTCTTCGGATGCTTCATGAGATCGAACCCGATCATGATATAGTCCCCTTCATTCAAACATTCCCGCAGCTTTCCAATAAACTGCTCGGCCGCTGGCAACTCGAAGTTTCCAATCGTTGAACCTAAAAAAAACACAAATTTCCGCACGCGGGATTGCTCTCCAATCGCGCGGAGTCCATCAAAATAATCCGCAACCATTCCGGTGACCGACATAGACCCGTCTCCAAACCGAGACTCGAGAGAAGACACCAGTGTCTTGATGGCACCCTCGGAGATATCAATGGGCACATATTCGAACGTCAGTCGGTTCTGAATGAAGTGCTGAAGAAGAATTTGAGTTTTCCCCCCATCTCCGGCACCCAGCTCAATCATCCGAAAGGTCTGGTTCCCAAGGATATCGGTAATCGCCTGTTTCTGCTGGTTGAAAATTTCATATTCACATTGAGCGGGATGATAGCCCTCAAGTTGGGTGATCTCGGTAAAGATTTCGCTGCCCAGATCATCGAAAATCAGCCACGAAGGCAGACATTTCGGTTTTTTTGAAAGTCCTCTCAGCACCGTTTGAGCGAACTGGTCATCAGACGACGGCGCTGCAGCTCCAGATCGCAAATTGTGAAATTGAAATGACATTGGCCTCCCTCTTCCATGTTGAAAATGATTGGAGTTTACTCCGTCTGCTCAAACTTGCTAGTATGACCTAGCCTATCCTTTATACATTCTTTTCATTTTTTTATCTTCCCTGATGAGCGTTTCTTTCGTTCGCAACATTTCTAACCTCGAATACTGCGAGGCCCAAGGGGCGTTTACGCACCTCATTCAGCAGGAGGATCTCGATCAGTATGTCTCTCTCACACCCAAGTGCCTGAAGCCGTTCGAGGATGTGGTAGATCTGGCGTTGGTAGAGGCCTACGAAGACCAGCCTTCATCTTCCTCGGCACATCTGTTCCTACAACAGATTCTCTATCGAATCAACCGATTAAAACTCTTCTGGTATGACGACCTTGAGAATTATACGAATGAGGATTCCGTATTTCTTCTCTCCATACGGAAAAAGATTGAAACCGCCTGGCAGTCCTGGGAAGCTCAGAACATCGATATCTCTCTCTTGCAGGGACTGGACATTGAGGCCGCGCTTCGAGAGCGGGCCGCAGAAGATCTTAACCCGGAACTTTCTCAGGCCGGGATCTTCTATCGCAACGACATGTCACAGGTGGGATACCGTCAATTGTTGGCCATCGCCTCTTTAGATGGCTTGGTGGAAGCGAGTCAATTGTCACGGGTGATTGGCGGCGTTGGGAACGAAGTCCAAACCATGCTCACGAAGATTCTCTTTGAGGAGTATGGGGGGGCCAAATTGGAGAGAAAGCATACGTCGTTTTTTTCGGCGATGCTGACCGAATTGGGTATGGACTCCACGCCGGAAGCCTACTTTGACATCGTGCCATGGGAAGTCCTGGCCAATATCAATCACAGCTTTACTGTTTCTGAACGCAAGAGATATTTCTTACGGTATATTGGCAGCCTTCTCTACTTTGAAATCTCTGTTCCTGCCGCATTTCAGCATTATAAAATCGCAGGAGAACGGCTTGGCCTCAGCGAAAAAGCGATCGGCTACTGGGATATCCACATCAAAGAGGATCTTCGGCACGGTCAATGGATGTTGAATGAAGTCGCCCTTCCCCTCACCACTCGCTATCCAGATATCGGGTGGGAAATGGTGATGGGATATGATCAGCAGCGGTCTCTCAGCACTCGCGCCAGTCAGGCTATCGCCAAATCCGTCCAACAAGCCGAGAACGCCTGATCGGATTTCCGTCTGTCTGTCAATCCTGCATTTCGCCTGACAAAGAAGAACAGTTCCAAATTCTCAACGCTCTCTCTGAAGCGGGAGAAAGCACCCTGCTCGTTAACCAGGTCAAAACCGAAACGAGGCCAGAATCGAAAATCCCACCTGTTTACGTTTCCATTTCCGTTCACCAAATGGGTTTACGTCGAATTGTGTAAACAAAGTTAGAATATTGCTAACTCAGATGGATGATGGGATCCGATACGTGATTTAAGAACTGACTTCATTTGATTTATCCTATTTTCCTAATTTATAAAACCGGTCCTTCACGATTTTGCCGTCAGAATATTTATCAAAGGTCTCTCCCATGGAATCGCCGAGTTCTGCCAATCTCGTGTCGGGATGAGGGTGAGTCTTAAACAGTAAGGCTATGCTGCTGTCATTGAGACCCGCATGACCAATTTCCTGTAACACCATGGGCAGTCCATATGAGTCATAGCCGGCCCTGGTGGCCAACACCACCCCAATTCTGTCGGCCTGATATTCAGCATCTTTATCCAACCCACGAGCCATCACCTCCGCTCCACTCCCGATAACATTATTCACAGCCTGCTTCGCTTGTTCATTTTTCATTTTGCCCAGTTTTTGGGAAAACAGGCTGCTTCCCCTATCTATCGCCTGGCTTTGTTTAATAATGGTCAGATGATGCTGTTTGACAACATGACCAATCTCATGCCCCAGGACTCCAGCCAATTCCGCTTCAGAATGAAGTTGTGTATACAAGCCTTTGGTCAGGAAAATAAATCCACCAGGCGCAGCAAAGGCGTTGATGTCTTCGGAATCAATCACGCCAAAATGCCAATCCAGGTCAGTTCTTCCACTCTGCAGACTTAGCCATTTCCCAACTTGATTGACGTACCGTTGCAGGCGTTCGTCCTTGACCAGGGGGGCAGCTCCAAGTAGTCGTCCGGCAATCTCTTGTCCTATGGCTACTTCCTCTTCTGTGGAAGTCCCTCTTACCAGGTCGGTCAGGTCTGTCAGCGAAGGAGCCTTCTTGCCGGTCTTTTTCTTCGGAGTGCCTTCTTTCGTTTTTCCGGTGGTGGTTTCATCCGGCTGCCCCAAT
>JBDSHB010000359.1:0-3346 GCA_039918695.1 Nitrospirales bacterium
CGAATCTACTCCCCGGATTACACATTCCCTTCTCCCAACCGCAAACTCGCTTCCTAATTCCTCTCGACCCCCCAGACAATGTTCGCATTCGCACAAGTTGAGTTTGCCAGCCGGGTTATGTGATAACTCCCGATCACTATTCCCCCTGTATTGCGAGAGCACCTATTATGGACATTAATGCACAAACCCAACTCTGCGGTCTGCTAGGCAACCCGGTCGATCATTCACTTTCTCCCGCCATTCACAATGCGGCCTTTCGTCAATTGGGATTAAATTTTGTCTATCTGGCCTTTCCTGTCCAGGATCTAGAAGGCGCCGTTCGGGGCATCAAGGCGTTAGGCCATATCCGGGGACTCAGCGTGACCATTCCGCATAAAGTCACCATTCTACCCTTGTTAGATTCCGTCGAAACGACCGCGAAACACATTGGCTCGGTGAATACCATCGTCAAAGACCGTGGCCTGTTAGTGGGCTCCAACACTGACGCATCGGGCGCGCTCCAAGCCTTGCAAGAAGGTGGAGTGGCACGCACCGGACAACGGGTCGTCATTCTAGGATCCGGAGGAGCCGCTCGCGCCATTGCCTTCGGCCTCTGCGTGGAAGGCAAAATTGAACATCTCACCCTCCTTGGTGTTGATGATCAGGAACGAACAACCTTGGCGAACGACCTCAAAGCCAAGACCCCCATCCTCCTGCACGAGGCCTCCTTAACACCCGAAACATTGCATTCCGCTTTGGGACAAGCCCAATTGCTCATTCATTGCACACCCATTGGCATGCACCCAAAGGTCGATGAAACCTGTGTCCCCAAGCATCTGTTACACCGCGATCTGACGGTAATGGATATTGTTTACAACCCACTCAATACGCGTTTGTTGCAGGACGCGCAGGCAGCAGGATGCCGCACCATTCAAGGGATCAATATGTTTCTCTATCAGGCTGTAGGACAATTTGAACTCTGGACCGGCAAATCCGCACCGATCGAGGTGATGCGAAACGTGCTCACCAGCCACTTCTCTTGAATGAAGAATCGGGTTTAGATGTTGTTGCCAGCCTCAACGAGAGCCCTTTCCAGGGAGAATTCAATAAGAGAAGGAGTGGCCGTGGTGACATTCTTGCAAATATGTCCCCTGCCCGCAGGCCGGAACAAAAAGCTCCCTGGCGCCCCCTCCGGTTTTCTCGACGACTTTAACGAAAAATTACTCTCCGGTTCTGGTCCAACCTGTCCGAAAAGGGTTTCTAATCAACACTTCAAAACAGGAGATGTATGAATATTGTCTTAATAGGATACAGAGGAACGGGAAAAAGCACTGTGGCAGCAATTCTGGGTCAACGTCTCGGACGAAAGGTCATCTCCACTGATGAGGAAATCGTCAAGGAGGCGAAGCAATCCATTCCTCAGCTTATCGAGCAATTCGGGTGGGATCATTTCCGCATGCTTGAAACGGAGGTGTGTCAGAAACTCCCCGGTCAGGAAAATCTCGTCATCGACACAGGCGGGGGACTGATCCTGAAGGAAGAAAACGTGAACATTCTGAAAGTGAATGGAAAGCTCTTTTGGTTGACCGCCGAGGTTTCGACTATTGCCAGTCGGATATCAGACGATACCCAGCGGCCCTCGCTGTCAGGAACCAAATCCTTCGTGGAAGAAATCGAAGAAATTCTCGAGATTCGCAAACCTCACTACCAAGCTGCCGCCGATGTCATCATCCCCACCGATAACGAGACCCCCGAATTAATCGCCAACCAGATTTTAGGGAATCTTGAGTGTATCTCCTAGCTTTTGGTTCCCCTTTTTCGAATCAACTGGGAAAGGCACCCTCCGTCTTTCATCAATAATCAATCTTCAAGGGTTCATACTTGATTGCGAAACCTGTCTTGGGCAGATTGAAAATACTGATCGAATTCCAAAATATACTTTACGCATTGCTGCACCCTCGTTTGTAGGAGAAAATGAGGCCCATCAACTTTCCTTAGATAAAAGAATTGGAAGTGGTGAGCAAACCAAACTGCACATCGGGCTGGCACTATTTTATCTTGAGACGCCTGAAGATACCCACAGGGAATTGACCAAATTTTTGAATTTGAGGAGAAGGTAGCCATCGCAATTAACGGTAAACGATGCCCAAGCACTTGAGAAGACACGTTAGCTAAAACCCCTTTCAGTGTCCTAAATTGAAGAGGATGAGTAGACAATCCCAGACAAAACATACGGTAAAAAATTTCTGGAATCCAAGAAAAACGCATTAAAGGTTCAGGCATCATTGTTATCAATTTAAGCGAAAAGGGCGTGGAGTTTCGGCAAAGGCTGCGCAGAAAATAACGCCAAGAAGGGGAATACTACATTGCTCTAAAAGGGTAAGAGCCACCAATCCAGAAAAAGATTCAGCTAATAAAATAGTGTCTTCAGGGGTGATCAACTGTTCTTTTACCATTGCGACCATTTTCGACAAGGATGATGGCTTGTCTGTTGGATAGGTCAAAACGGTAACCTAAAAAGTGTCCTTTAATTGTTCAACAAGGGGCTGGAAAAGAATTCCGGTTCCATCAAGGCCAGGCAAAAGAATCAAATTCAATTTCTTAGCACGGTCCATAGAATTAAGAAAGGAAAACTGAGAATATTTTAAATATTTCTAACCAGAAATCATGATTTCGTCATGGATTAGCTAAAACACTATACTATTAATAAGGGAACGTTAATGGAAGACATCTGGCGTCAGCCTTGGGTCGTGGAATGGACTCAATATATGATAGACAGTTATGCCTATTGGCTTAAGAAAGAGCTGATTCCCCGTCAGGGTACTTCACTGGAACAAGCCGAACGCCTGTTTACCTGCCCATTTGTGGTCGTCTCTCATGGACTGCAAGATGACCCCATTCTCAATTATGGAAACCGGGCCGCGTTAACCCTGTGGGAAATGGATTGGGACCAACTGACTCAAACGCCCTCCCGACAAACGGCCGAGCCCGTGAATCGTGAAGAACGGGCCCGCATGCTGCATCAGGCAAAAACCAAGGGGTTTATTGCCGATTATCGTGGAGTCCGGAGCTCACGATCCGGAAAACGGTTTTTAGTGGAACCCGCCACGATATGGAACATTCGCAAACCGGATGGGACCCCGCTAGGCCAGGCGGCCACCTTTTCAACCTGGACCTTCCTTTAGGGGAGTGTTGAAAACGTACGCCAGCGGCGTTCTCGCCCCTTTGTCAGGCTCACGTACTCACATGTACGATCCGCCTGCCAACAAGGGTTACACCTATCCGGACCTCGCACGCCATACTGCGGCCTTCCCTTCGAGAGGCCTCACCGTAGGACAGGACGGGCCTTTTTGAACTCCCTCTCATT
>JBDSHB010000360.1:0-4499 GCA_039918695.1 Nitrospirales bacterium
TGGACCGGGAAAGGGTTGTCGCCAAACAATGTCATCCGGCAGACCTAATTCCAATCCCAATTGACGAACTTCATCTTTAAACAATTCTCGAAAAGGCTCAATCAGTTTGAATTTCATGCGTTTCGGTAAGCCACCGACATTATGATGTGTTTTGATCGTTGCCGATGGTCCTTTCACGCTCAGACTTTCGATCACATCAGGATACAGTGTCCCCTGAACGAGAAATCTGACCGTGCCTAACGATACCGCTTCCTGTTCGAAAACTTTGATGAATTGACGACCAATGATTTTTCGTTTGCGTTCCGGGTCTGTTGTGCGCCCCAGTGCTGACAGGAAAGTGTCGCTATGATCAGCAATGCGTACCTTCAGATGATAGGCGGAATCAAACGTCGTTTGTAATTGTGCCACTTCATTCTTTCGCATAAGGCCATTGTCAATGAAGATGCAGGTCAATTGGTCTCCGATTGCCCGGTGAGCCAGGACAGCGGCCACTGTGGAATCCACTCCCCCGCTGAGTGCGCAAATGACCTTGCCGCTGCCGACAGTCTGCCGGATGTCTGTCACGGCTTGTTCGATGAATGACCCCATTGTCCAAGTTGGCTCGCAGTGGCAAATATGACGTGCAAAGTTTTGAAGAATAGTTGACCCGTGAAGGGTATGGATAACTTCCGGGTGGAACTGGATCCCAAAGAGCTGTTGCGTATCTTTGGAGGATCTCATTGCGGCGATCGGGGCATGGGCCGTGTGGGCGATCACATGAAATCCGGGTGGAAGTTGTTGAACGGAATCCCCATGAGACATCCAGACAGGAAATGCGGTTGCCGGATCAAGGCCAAGAAATAAATTCGTGTTGTCGTCAATGGTCAGATCGGCTCGACCGAATTCACGATGAGGCGTGGGGTTGACGGTTCCGCCACATTGATGGGCGAGTAATTGCATACCGTAGCAAATCCCCAGAATGGGTATGGCAAGATCAAGAATTTGGCTGTCTATTTTCGGGGCATGGGCCTGAGTAACGCTGGCTGGTCCTCCGGAGAAAATGATCCCTTTGGGGTGGTAGTTAAGGATATCCTGAACCGTCGCCTGCGAGGGGAGGATGACAGAGAAAATGTGGATTTCGCGTATCCGCCGTGCGATGAGTTGCGTATACTGCGATCCAAAATCAAGAATGACAATGGTATCGTGTTGCGAGTGCATGAGCGTGCGAGTTAATTTGTCAACGTGGGAACTGACTGACTTTAAAGCAGAACCGGATCTTAGTCAGCCCGATAATTTGGGGCCTCTTTGGTAATCACCACATCATGAACGTGGGCCTCTCGAAGCCCGGCAGAGGTAAGTTGAAGGAACTGGGCATTCTGTTGGAGCTCTTCGATTGTTCGACATCCGCAGTACCCCATTCCTGCCTTCAGCCCTCCGACTAATTGATAGACCATGACGGCGAGATTTCCTTTGTATGGAACCCTGGCTTCAATGCCTTCAGGAACTAATTTCGAAGATTCGCGGCCTTCTTGAAAGTAGCGATCCTTCCCTCCTCGTTCCATGGCTCCCAGTGATCCCATTCCCCGGTATTCTTTGTAGGTTCGGCCTTGATACAACACGGTTTCACCTGGAGATTCTTCGGTTCCTGCAAAGAGTGATCCGATCATCACGCAAGAGGCTCCGGCTGCGAGGGCTTTGGTGAGGTCTCCCGAATATTTGATACCTCCATCTGCAATCAAGGGTATTTGGTGTTTATTGGCGATGGTGGCGCAATCGGCCACGGCGGTCAGTTGAGGGACTCCGGCTCCTGAAACGATTCTGGTGGTGCAGATTGACCCGGGGCCGACTCCAACTTTAATCGCATCTGCTCCGGCTTTAATAAGATCCAGGGTGGCAGCAGCAGTTGCGACATTTCCTGCTATCAGCTCCAGATTTGGATAGCGGGATTTAATGTCTTTGACTTTGTCCAGGACGCTTTGAGAGTGCCCATGAGCGGTATCGACAACGATTAGGTCAATTCCAGCTTTTGTGAGCCGTTCCAGCCGTTCCTCTACATCGGGTCCGACCCCGACGGCCGCGCCAACGCGCAGACGCCCGTGCGCATCTTTGCAGGCAAAGGGATATTTAATTTTTTTCTGAATGTCTTTAATGGTGATCAACCCTTTTAGCTCAAATTGATCATTCACGACTGGAAGTTTTTCAATGCGATGCTCATGAAGAATTGCCTGGGCCTGGTCTAATCCAGTGCCCTCAGGGGCAGTCACGAGTTTGTTTTTCGTCATAACCTGGGAAACTTTGAGATCCAGACGGTTTTCAAAACGAAGGTCTCTATTCGTTAAGATTCCAACCAATTTGCCATCTTTGGTCACAGGGATTCCGGATATGCGATAGGTCGACATGAGATGGTGGGCATCGCGAATGGTATGATCTGGGGAGATGGTAATCGGAGAAAGAATCATCCCGCTTTCTGACTTTTTGACCTTATCGACTTCTGAGGCTTGCATGTCAGGGGAGAGTGCACGGTGAATAATTCCGATCCCCCCTTCCCTGGCTATCGCAATGGCTAATCGCCCTTCGGTTACGGTGTCCATGGCCGCGCTCATAATGGGAATATTGATACGAATATTTCGAGTGAGTTGGGTGGAGGGATCCACCTCAGATGGGATGATATTTGAATGGCGTGGGACCAAAACCACGTCATCAAAAGTGAGCCCTATTCGTAATTGTTTCTCCAACATGAGTTAGGCCTTGTACCCTGTCCCTTGCCGAATTGTATATGCGGAAAAGTCTTTCATCATAATTTTCTTTTGAAAGGCAGTCAATGTGCTTCTTGTTATACCAGATGGGATTGGGAGAACACACAATACAACTCAGGATCAGTAGCCAGCTGTATTCCTGGCCGAGGAATTGGGTGAGGCCTATGACAGATGCCAAAGGGTATAGGGATTCCCTTTGGCATCTGTGGTCAATGTGGGTAGTTGTTTCCTGAGGATGCTACCAGAACTATGTGGCTATTCGGCTGCTTCAGGAATAAAGGCCATCGTTTCCTCTTCTTGGAAATGATCTTCGGCTTCCTCTGCCTGCATGAATTCCTGAACTCGCATATTGCCGCTATCAACGGAATAAACGTGACCTCTGGAGTCAGCCCCTATTCCATAGGGAAAGTTGAATTGGCCATCCTGGGAGCCGAAACCGCCCCATTGGGTGATAAAGTTACCGTCTCGATCAAACTTTTGGATGCGTTGGTTGCCCGTATCACTGATAAATACGTCGCCTGATTCGTCTACCGCCACACCCCAGGGTGATCGGAATTGTCCCGGTTCTTGTGCCTGAGCGCTGCTGGCATGGCCAGGCCCAATGCCGCCGCCCCACTTGGTGAGTAATTGGGGGAGGACGTTTGAGCTGGTATCAAATTTTTGAATCCGATGATTACCCATATCGACCGCATAGACGGTTCCATCGGTTTGATCGACCGCAATGCCTCGCGCAAAATAAAACTGCCCGTCCCCATTCCCAAAGCTTCCCCACTGCATGATAAATTCTCCGGTTTCATCAAATTTTTGAATCCGAAAGTTGGCACTGTCGACGACATACAGGTACCCGCGGACTCGGTCGACCGCTACCCCCCATGGAGCATTAAACTGTCCTTCGCCATTACCACGGGATCCGAGCTTCATCATATAATGCCCTAATTTCCCATCAAACTTTTGAATACGATGGTTATTGGTGTCTGCCACATACACATTGCCATTCCCATCACATGCGATACCAGTTGGATTATTGAAACCGCCATTAGCGGCACCGAAACTTCCCCATAGCAGGATGAAGTTGCCATTACGGTCGAATTTCTGGACTCGGTTGTTCCCGTTATCAACCACAAACAATGACCCTTGGCGATCAATCGTCAGTCCGTATAGAGGACTAATAAATTCTCCTCCATGGAGAAGGGAGGCTCCACGGCCTGGTTTTCCCCACTTTGTGGCACAAATATATCCAGAGGTGTTGAGAAGGATATGGGTGCTGGCAGGAACAGAAACGTTATTGTTGGCATCTTTAAACCAAACGTAGACGGTTTTTGTGCCATCGGTTGGCGAGGTGGTAAAAGGAATCGTGGCTCCAAATTTTTGTTCCGGCTCCACCTCAACCCACCCAGGCATGGTCCCGCTTGGGGTCATGGGGTTTTCAGAGATGAAATAGGCGGCCACTCCGCTATCCACGTCTTTAGCTGAGATGGTGGCGACCATGTCAGGACTATTGGTCATGTAAGCACCATGATTTATGACGATGTCAGGATTTTGAGGTGCCGAAATGTCGATCAGTACCGGAATAGCGGTCTGTTCTTCAGAAATTCGGCTTTCTGCTCCATCTTCAGTGACCGAGGTCATGGCATAAAAATATGCCGTGTCATTCGTGAGGCCGCTATGAATATAGGGGGTGGTCACGCCTTCAATTTTTGTGGAGGTATCTGTAGAGACTTTTGGTTCGGTATTAAAATAGAGGTTATAACTGACGGCATTGGG
>JBDSHB010000361.1:0-5219 GCA_039918695.1 Nitrospirales bacterium
GATTTAACTGTTGGGGAACAATTTGAAGGGGCATTTCTGCTGTCCCGCTGACCATACAATTTTTCTGTGATACACCCTTCTTGTTTTTACCATCGTTTCAGAGATGCTTCATGGATCTAGTGCTGCCTCGGTCACTTGGTCTTGGGCAAAAGAGGAGGCGTTTTCGGATTTTTCCCTTTCCCTCTGTCGGCCTATTTCTCCTTGTCGGCCTTTTCGTTATGGGAACACTTTCGTTTGAGAGGCCAGTGTTGGCTCAATCTTCCCCATCCCAAATTGAGGCCATTAAAGTTGAAGGCAACCAGCACATTGAGGAGCAAGCCATCTTAGGGAAATTATCCATCAAACCAGGGGATTCATTTACCCAAGAGTCTATTCGGGAACAAATTCAGCTTATTTATGGGATGGGTTTTTTTGAAGAAGTCGAAGTCTCAACCGAAGTCAGGGCCAATGGAGTCCTCGTGGTTTTTCGTGTGAAGGAGAAGCCGTTTACCATCGAAGTGGTATTTGATGGAAATGAAGAGTTGTCAGACGACAAGCTTAACGAAAAAAATATCATAAAAAATCAGGTGTTTTTAGATAAAGAACAGGTAAAGATTTCTGTAGAAAATTTTCGGCAGTTGTATCACGAAAAGGGTTTTTACCACGCTCAAATTATTCCTATCACTGATATCGTCGAGAACAATCAAGTACGATTGACCTTTTACATCGAAGAAGGGAGCCAAGCCCATATTCGCACGATCGAGTATGAGGGCCGAAATGTCATTCAGAAGAAGGAATTGATGTCCTTTATGGCCAATCGAGAATATTCCTGGCCCTGGTCAATTTTTTCGGATGCCGGCATTCTCCACCGGGATGAGCTTCCCAATGATGTCGAACGGATTAAAGAAGTGTATCTCAATAGGGGCTATTTAGATGTTCAAGTCGGGATGCCTCGAATGGATTTGGATGAGAAGAAGGAATGGTTTACTCTGGTATTTCCGATTGTCGAAGGAGAGCCCTATGTTGTGAGTCAAATCCAGTATACGGGAAATACGCTCTTCTCGGATGCAGAATTGCGGGAAGGTCTGATCATTGAGCCTGGTGAAGTGTTTCAGCGGGCCAAAATCCGCGATGAGGTTACCCGCCTGACGGATTTATATGGCAGTCGTGGTTATGCGTTTGCCGAGGCCAATCCTTCGGTAGAGCCTGATCCGCCCACTCGAAGCACTCGTATTGGTTTTTCTATTGAAGAAGGCGAAATGGTCCGGATTCGTGATATCCGGATTACCGGGAATAATAAGACTCGGGACAATGTGATCCGGCGTGAACTGCGCGTGGATGAACGGGATATGATCGATTCCCCGGGGATAAAACGAAGTTTCGAACGCCTCAATAATTTGAATTTTTTCGAAACGGTCGAAATTCTACCTAAACAAATTGCTCCGGGAGAAGTGGACTTAGACGTCAAGGTCAAGGAAAAACCCACCGGCTCCTTCAGCATTGGCGGGGGTTTTAGTACCTTAGACCAATTTACGTTGATTGCGGATATTACCGAGGGGAATTTATTCGGGCGGGGGTATTTAGCCAGGATTCGAGGGCAGGTTGGAGGGCGACGAACTATTGGGACGATTACCTTTCGAAATCCGGCCATTTTTGATACGTTAACCTCGGGCCAAGCCGATCTATTCAGCTCTCGCACGAATTACTTGACCTATTTTGAGAAAAAGCAAGGTGCGAATCTGACGTTTGGACGCGGTTTTTCTGAATTCCTGACGGGCACCTTTACCCTTGTAGCTGAAAAAATCAAGATTACTAATGTGGATTCTAAGGCCAACAGTCTCATTAAGGATCAGGAAGGCTCGCAATCCACCACTGGGTTCCGTGCCTCTTTATTCAGGGATTCGCGTGATTATTATTTAGATCCCCGGCGGGGCACTCGAATAGGTGTCCGCGCGAGCTTTGGAACAGATGCACTTGGAGGAACAAATAACTTTTATAGTGTGGCGCTTGATGCGATGAAATTTACCCCGTTGCCATTTTGGGATTTGCGTCATTCCATTCGAGGGCGTCTCGGATACGGAGACGGATTTAACGGGTCACAATTTCCTATTCCTGAGTTTTTTTACGTCGGAGGCATTAACACCGTGCGGGGATTTAAATATGGCCGTGCCGGTCCGGTGACCTCTAGTAACGATCCTGAAGGGGGCAATAAGCAGCTCATTTTTAATAATGATTTGATCTTTCCAGTATTGCCTGAGGCCAAATTGAACGGGGTCCTTTTTTTCGACTATGGAAAGGGGTTTTCCCAGGATAGTAAGTTAAGTCTTGATCTTCGAATGGCTGCGGGCATGGAGGTGAGATGGATTTCACCCTTTGGGCCTCTTCGGGCCGCGTTTGGCCGTCCGTTAGATGGTCCAAAGGCTGACAGAAAATGGGTATTTGAATTTTCTGTTGGATCGGTCTTTTAGATGAATTCTGGAAGAGAAGTATGCATGGTGGTGAGGGATAGAGAGAAATGTATGAGAAGTCATAAAGATGTTGGAGGAATGGGCAAGTGGATGGCTCTTGGGAGTTTAATCCTCAGTCTTGCCTGGGGATGTACGGGAATAGGGCCAAAAAATCCATCGGATCTCCCGGTCGGCGTCGTTGATCCTCAGCGGATATTGGCTGAAACCGTCAAAGGTAAACGGCTGTCAGATGCGCTGAATGCTTTCATGAAGGATCGACAGACGCTTGTGGAATTAGAGCAAAAGGAATTACGAAAGCTGGAAAGTGAATTAATGGCGCAAAGTACGGTATTGAGTCAGGAGGCCAGGGATCGAAAGGAAGAACAGTTCAGGGCAAAAATGGCTACATATCAACAAAAAGTCGCTGATTTAAACAGAGAAGTTCAAGAAAAACAGCAAGAATTGCAACACGAATTTCGTCTCCAGGTACAAAAGGCTGTTACGGAAGTGGCCGGCCAACGTGACTTGGGTCTGGTCTTAGAGTACGGAGCCAATTCAGGCACATTGTTTTATGAAGCTGGACTGGATATTTCTACTGATGTTATTCAGACGCTGGATCGGGAGAGTGGTGCGATCAGTGCGCCCTAGTCCGTGGGATGATTCATGGTCATGACGACCAATGGTGGCAGAGAAGCACAGAGAGAAAGGGGTCAAGTATGGTTGAGGGCAAGTTAGATATTCTCCAGATTCAGGACTTACTTCCGCACAGATATCCCTTTTTGTTAGTGGATCGGATCCTCGAAATCCAAGATGCGACCAGGATTGTGGGTATTAAAAACGTCACGGCCAACGAACAGTTTTTTCAAGGGCACTTCCCCGAGCGCCCTATTATGCCTGGCGTATTACTTTTAGAAGTGATGGCACAAGTTGGCGGGGTGTTGGCCAGAAAAACGGCCAAGGGGACGGGGCGCCCTACCGTTTTTCTCACAGGAATTGAAAAAGCCAAATTCCGTCGACCTGTCGTTCCTGGTGATCAATTGCGGGTTGAGGTTGAGGTCGTTCGACGAAAAGATCCATTTTGGAAGATGGCCGGGAAGATCCTGGTCGATTCTTCCTTAGTCTGTGAAGCTGAAATGACCGCCATGGTCACAGTCGAAAAAAGTGAGGCCTAGCTGCGATCAATAGGGTCGTTGCGCGAGGTTGGCTTTGAAATCATGTTCAACCCAATAAGTGAGAATTTGATGAATATTCATCCCACAGCACTTGTCCATCCCAAAGCCACAGTAGGGGAAGATGTCGTCATCGGGCCCTATTGCGTCGTGGGTGAACATGTCACGATAGGAGATCAAACAGAATTAGTGGCCCATGTGTGTGTGGAGGGGCATACGGAAATTGGCCGGTGTTGCCGGTTTTATCCCTTTGTGTCTATTGGAACCCCGCCGCAGCATTTGCAATACAAAGATGAGCCCACCAGAGTCTGTATCGGGGATCATAATATTGTTCGTGAGAATGTGACGATTAATCGGGGTACGGCCTTTGGAAGCGGAGTGACAAGAATCGGACACCATAATTTTTTCATGGCCTATACCCATGTGGCTCATGATTGTGAGCTGGGTAATCATATTGTGATGGCCAATGCGGCAAATTTGGCCGGCCACGTCTCTGTGGGAAATTCTGTCGTGATTGGCGGCTTGGTCGGGGTGCACCAATATGTCCGGATTGGTGAATATGCGATGGTGGGAGGGTGTTCAGCCTTAGGACGGGATGTTCCGCCGTTTGTTCGTGCGGCCGGAGGCTATCGTGCCCAAATGTTTGGGCTGAATACTATCGCCTTGAGACGCCATGGGTTTTCCGGAGGACGCATAAATACCTTAAAAGCCGCATTTGAACTCTTATTCCGTCAGGGACATCGTCTTCAAGAAGCCATTAAGCTTGCTCGTAACGAGTACGGTGAAAGTACAGACGTCATGACGTTTCTCACCTTTTTGGAAAGTACCAGTCGCGGGATCTGCCAGGTGTCCTCTCGGGAGTTGGATGATGAAGAGGAATAAGTTCGTGATCGTCTTGGGGCGCAGGGTATGATTTCTCCTGAACAAGATGAGCGGATTGGACTGATTGCGGGAAACGGACGCTTTCCGATTATTTTTGCCGACAATGTTCGACGATTAGGGTTCTCCGTTTCCGCGATCGCACATGTGGGTGAAACCCTACCGGAACTTGAATCCCATGTTGATCGTATTCATTGGCTCAAGGTCGGGCAATTTAGCAAGGCATTGGCGGCATTAAAGGGTGATGGCATCCGTCAGGCCGTCATGTTGGGTGGCATACACAAAACGCATGTCTTTACCTCACTCCGACCTGACCTCCGAACCCTGGCGATTTTTAGCCGCTTAAAACACTGGAAGGACGATGCAATTCTCAGAGCGGTTGCTGGAGAACTTGAGCGGGAAGGGATTCAGATTCGGGAGTCCACGTTTGGCCTTGAAGGTATTCTGGCTGGAGAGGGCAATCTCTCCCACAGGAAACCAACGAGCAAAGAGTGGGACGATATTCAATTTGGGTGGGATACGCTGGAAACCTTGGGGAAGTTAGATATCGGGCAATGTGTGGTGGTGAAAAATCGCGTCATTGTCGCTGTTGAAGCCGTTGAGGGAACGGATGGGACAATTACTCGTGGGGGGACACTTGGTGGGAAGGGTACCGTGGTGGTCAAACGAACGAAACCGCACCAGGATCTTCGGTTCGATTTGCCGGCTGTTGGTCCTCAAACCATTCAGTCCATGGTCGCTATTA
>JBDSHB010000362.1:0-3011 GCA_039918695.1 Nitrospirales bacterium
GTGCGTAGTTGTTAGAATCATGTCCTCCTACTCCTTTTACCTGAAAAGCAAACGCTTCCAATATGCCCTCTCTTGCTGTCCATACTATATTCATCCCGGGTTTCCCCTTACAACTTTTCCGCAAAGAGCGCGAACATGCCGGTATCTCTCCACGACAAAGGGTCGAGAACGCATGGTGGAGAAAAATCCTATCTCTGGAATCAGGTATTTCTTTTGAGCATCCTTGTGACCCAACCCGTGGTAGGGGTTTCATCGTTCAATACAATGCCCACCAAATAAGCAATCTGCTTAACGCATTCCCTACCTTGCCTTTCAATCGGATACTGCCGATTTATCCACATACTTGTGCCCATTTTTTCTGGATTACTTTAATCTCATTTCTCCTCATGATTTCTTCTTTTTTACTTGCAATTCTTGAAAAATTCAGAAACCAGACACCGTGTTATTTTTCAGATGGTGATTTCATTTGACTTCACTCGAGGTGCTCATTAGAATTTTTACGGAAGGATCATATGAGTGCCAGCACAATTCGTTCATCTCCATCTTCACACCCAGTATAGCCTCCTCGACGGGGCCAACCAACTTACACCCCTATTCCAACAGGTGAAGAATTTCGGTATGCCCGCCGTCGCCATGACTGACCATGGCAATCTCTTTGGCGCCATTGATTTTTATCAAAAAGCCAAAGCTCACGATGTGAAGCCGATTATCGGGTGTGAAGCCTATATGGCTCCAGGCAACCGCACCCAGCGGGCAGGACACCTTGCGCATAACGAGTATTTTCATCTGATTCTTCTTGCGACCAATCAAGTTGGCTATCACAACCTCATTAAACTCTCCAGCAAGGCCTATCTTGAAGGTTTTTATTACAAGCCTCGCATGGACAAGGAATTATTACAGGAACATCAGGAAGGTCTCATTGCCCTTTCAGGGTGCTTGAGCGGAGAAGTGCCTCAGCTCATTAACCACCAGGATATGGAAGGGGCTCTCAGGGTGGCAGATGAGTATCGGTCCATCTTCGGAAAAGACCGCTATTACCTGGAAGTGCAGGCCAACGGGCTGGATCAACAACTTGTTGCGAATCGGGGATTACTGGAAATTCATAAGAAGCTTGGCATCCCACTGGTGGGCACCAACGATTGTCATTATCTCAATAAACGGGATGCGCGTCCGCATGAAATCATGTTGTGCCTTCAAACGGGAAAAACGCTCAAAGATCCCAACCGGATGAAGTTTGACACGGACCAGTTATATGTGAAGTCCACCGAAGAAATGATCGCGGAATTTTCAGAATTTGACCGTGCGGTCTTGAATACGACCCAGGTGGCCGAGCAGTGCGATCTTCATTTGGAGTTCGGAACCACGTATCTCCCTGATTATCATGTGCCTGATGGTCAATCTCATGACTCCTACCTTCAGCATCTTTCAGAAGAAGGCCTTCGAGCCCGTTTACGGGAACGCCCGACGGCCATAGCCTCCGAGGTTTACCAGCAGCGACTCCACACCGAACTCGCCGTGCTGAATGCCATGGGGTATGCCGGATACTTTTTGGTTGTGTGGGATATCATCAATTTCGCCAGATCCCGCAAAATTCCGGTCGGCCCAGGACGAGGATCGGCGGCCGGCAGCCTTGTGGCTTACGCCCTGCGAATTACGGACATCGATCCCCTCACCTACAACCTGCTCTTTGAACGGTTTCTCAATCCCGAACGTGTCACCATGCCGGATATTGACATGGACTTTTGCATGGACCGCCGTGGCGAAGTAATCAACTATGTTATTGAGAAATACGGAGAGGAGCATGTGTGTCAGATCATTACCTTTGGCACACTAGGCGCCAAAGCTGCCATTCGGGATGTGGGAAGAGTCATGGACTTCCCCTATGCGGAAGTTGACCGGGTCGCGAAGTTGGTTCCCACCCAACTCAACATCACCCTCCAGGATGCCCTGAAACTGGAACCTCGTCTGCAAGAACTGGTCGATCAAGATGCCAGGATGAAGGAACTCATGGATACGGCCATGGCCTTGGAAGGCTTGGCACGGCATGCCTCGACCCATGCCGCCGGTGTGGTCATTTCGCAAAAACCCCTCATGGATCATGTGCCCCTCTACAAAACAAGTAACGACGAAATCGTCACCCAATACACCATGACCGATCTGGAAAAGGTCGGGTTGGTGAAGTTCGATTTTCTGGGTCTCAAAACCCTGACGATGATTCATGACGCGGTTCGGATGGTCAATAGCAAGCATCCGGATAAGCCTCCATTAGACATCAACAATCTGGCCTTGAATGATCTCCCGACATTTGAGCTCCTCAGTTCCGGAAGAACCTCAGGGATTTTCCAGCTGGAAAGTTCCGGCATGCGAAACCTGTTGGTCAAAATCAAACCGGAAACGTTTGAGGACCTGATCGCCATTCTCGCACTCTATCGCCCTGGCCCCTTAGAGAGCGGCATGGTGGACGATTTCATTAAACGAAAACGCGATGCCACCCAAATTGTCTATGACCCTCCCCAATTAGAACCCATTCTTAAAGAGACGTACGGGGTGATCGTGTACCAGGAACAGGTCATGGCGGTCGCCAACCAGCTCGCAGGATTTTCACTGGGACAAGCCGACTTACTCCGCCGGGCGATGGGCAAGAAAAAACATGAAGAAATGGCCAAACAAAAGGAATTGTTTGTCTCGGGAGCCAAAGGAAAGGGAATTTCGGAAAAACTCTCTGAAAAATTATTTGATCAAATGGCCTTTTTCGCAGGGTACGGGTTCAACAAGTCACACTCCGCGGCCTATGCGGTCGTGACATACCAGACCGCTTACCTGAAAGCCCACTTTCCCACTGAATTTATGGCGGCCTTGCTGACATCTGAAATGGGAAATACTGACAAGATGGTCGGCTATTTTACGGAATGTCGTGAATTGGGGGTACACATTCTGCCACCCGATGCCAATCAAAGTTTAAAAAACTTCAGTGTGGTACCTGAGGGTATCCGATTCGGGTTAGTGGCAAT
>JBDSHB010000363.1:0-5380 GCA_039918695.1 Nitrospirales bacterium
GGCCACGAAAGCGGCCTTGTCCGATGAAGCTTATGGCCGGTATACAAATGTTTCGAAGAACCCCGGTCGTGATCTGATCCGCCAATTAACACGTGCAGGTGTGGAAATCTATGTCTGTGGCCAGGCGATGGCCCATCATCAATATGACCTGGATGAAGTGATGCCGGAGGTCCGCGTGGCTGTTTCCGCGGCAACTGTGAATGTGAATAAACAAATGGCTGGTTCTGCCTATATCCCCTTTCCTTGAGTTTCCTAATCTGTCACGATATTTGGCGAGTCTTTGTTCGGTAACCGTCTGAGGTTTGTGGTTTGATCGGATCCAAGCCGTGAGAATTTTTGTAGTGAATAAAAAGGAGAAGCCCCATGAAAAAGATGAAAGCCGTGGAAGTCCGACAAGCAAAGGGGCCTTTGCAACTCGTGGAGCGTGAGGTGCCTAAGCCTGGCACAGGGCAGGTTCTCATTAAGGTCCAGGCCTGCGGCATCTGTCATAGCGATGTGTTCACGAAGGAAGGTCTATGGCCCGGTCTGGAGTATCCTCGTATTCCTGGACATGAAATTGCCGGTATTATTGAGGAGATGGGTTCGGGCGTGGATGGGTGGAAACAGGGCCAAGGGGTTGGCGTGGGATGGCATGGAGGACATTGCGGCCGCTGTGAACCCTGCCGCCGAGGGGATTTTGTCCTTTGCCAACGTGGGTTGGTTCCGGGAATTAGCTATGACGGAGGCTATGCTGAATACATGGTCGCTCCCGTCGAAGCCCTGGCGCGCATACCAGCGGATCTCTCCGACCTTGAAGCGGCCCCTCTGCTTTGTGCCGGCATTACGACCTTCAATGCGCTTCGCCATAGCGGCGGGCGCGCCGGTGACGTGGTCGCTATTCTGGGTATCGGCGGTCTTGGACATTTGGGCGTACAATTTGCGAGCAAGATGGGATTCCAGACGGTAGCCATTGCCAGAGGAAAAGGCAAAGAGGCTCTAGCTAAGAAATTGGGTGCGCGGCACTATATCGATAGCATGACCCAGAATGTGGCAGAAACGCTTATGGGTCTCGGCGGAGCGAAAATTATCCTTGCGACCGTCACAAGCGGTAAAGCCATGAGTGCGGCTGTCGGGGGACTGGCCATCGACGGTAAATTGATCATGGTTGGCGCCTCTGAAGAACCGATGGAAGTACCCATCGTGCAGTTCATTATGGGTCGGCATTCAGTTCAGGGCTGGCCGTCCGGTACGTCGTCGGACTCGCAGGATACCTTGGGCTTCAGTGTGATGACAGGTATAAAGCCCATGATAGAGGAATACCCTCTCGAACGCGCGGCTGAAGCCTGTGAGCGCATGATGAGTGGTGAAGCAAGGCTCAGGGTTGTATTAAAGGTTAGTTAAGGAGTCGACTTGGTGGGAGTTCTTCCAATCCTTTGCCTTCGTTTAAGATGTTAATCCCTATAATGAAGAAGCGGTGTTTATGAAAAGAGCCCAGCTGGTCAGAGTGGAAAGTTCGCAAATTTCTATAGTGACGGCTCGACTTTCAATACTATGAACATGACATCACCAAATTGACGCGTGTCACCGTGGAATCATTCACATTTTCTCGCCTGATGGAATGAGCGGACGAGGGAAGGCTGGAGGCAATCCGTTAAGAAGGACGCTCTGGATACAGTGTTAGTTGTGAAAATTCGGAGACGGGTTTTGCCCCAGCGTCCAAATCCTCGGTGATTGATGAGTTATGAGACCCGGGGAAAAGGATAATCAACGAGGGCAGAAGTTCAGGTCTTTTTGACGTAGGCTTTGTACACTTTTTTGTCAGCGGCACCTTCTTCCTCCATGCCGACCATGGCGTGTCCTGTTGTTTCGCACCAGGCCGGCATATCTTTTTTGATTCCCTCGTCATCAGAAATAACTTCAAGGACTTGCCCTGAGACGAGTTCTTTAATTTTTTTTGAGGTCAGAATGATAGGCATCGGGCAGAAATACCCCAATGTATCGAGTTTAACGTCGGCTGGTATCATGGTTCATCCTTTTGTGGTGGTCGTTAGATAAATAAGTTTACGGACCCGTGCCGGGCTTCCGCCAAATAGGTAGTAACTCCGGCAAGTTGGTCGATTCCATCAATGAGCGTATCCTTTGAAATGCCCATGAGTCCCAGGGTCGTGGTGCAGGCAATCATCTTCACATCCATGTCTTTGGCGGTTTCCATGAGTTCAGGTATGCCGGGCATGCGATTATCTTTCATGACTTTTTTCATCATGGTGGTTCCGAGACCTCCAAAATGAAATCGTGAGAGGGGCAGGCGGCTGGCTCCCCCTTTGTTCAGCCATCCAAAGGCTCGACGGAGCCAATCCTTGGGGGAGCTGCTCACATTTTCCTTCCGGATGGCATTTAACCCCCAAAAGGTAAAAAACATCGTGACCTGCATGCCCATGGCTGCGGCGCCCGTGGCGATGATCAGGGCGGCCATGACGCGGTCCATGTCTCCACTTAGTACGACAAGTGTCACTTTATCGGGCTTGGTTTGCTTGAGTTCGGCTAAGGCTGTCGCTGGTTCAACCTGGGTGGCGTTCATAATGTCACCTTCTTTCTCACAAAAATGATGGGTCGCCTCTTACAGAGTCCTCGATATAGGCGGATTGTTACGGAGTATAGCAGCTCTTGGCCTTTGATGGGGTTGATTCTGTCAGGATGCATTTTCCAAGGCTGAGGCTTACAGCTGATTCGACTATAATATGGTAATTTTTTCGGTGTCAACAAATGCCTGTTCTGGCTTGAGCCTCCGTGAGCATGAAACGCAGGCATTTTAGCCGCCTGGGCAAATGTAAGGAAATGGCTATGGATCGCTTGGTGGAATGTGTGCCGAATGTCAGTGAGGGCCGGGACAAGGCCGTACTTGCTTTATTGACTGAGTGTATTCAGTCAGTACCCGATGTGTCCTTACTCGATCTCCATGTGGATCCGGATCACCATCGGTCTGTTTTTACCCTGGTAGGAGAACCCACAGCCCTGGCCACTGCGCTTTTTCAGTTCATTCAGGAAGCACAGCATGGCATCGATCTCCGCAGGCATCACGGGGAGCATCCACGCATCGGGGCGGTTGATGTGGTGCCCTGGATTCCCTTACGAGGCGTGACGATGGAGGAATGCGCGGGCCATGCCAAAGATTTGGGCAGGCGAGTCGGGCTGGAACTGGGTATTCCCGTCTTTCTCTATGAACAGGCGGCAATCGTGCCATTGCGGTCCAGGTTGGACGTTATACGGCGGGGAGGTCTCTCGGGGTTACAGGAACGGATGTATCAAGACGCAGATTGGAAGCCTGATTTTGGCCCAAACGTTTTGCATCCTACTGCGGGAGCGGTCGCAATCGGCGCCCGTTTCTTCTTGATTGCCTTTAACGTGGTGCTCAAGAGTCAGGATATTCAGGTGGCTCGTCGTATTGCCCGCACGATCCGGTCTTCAGGGGGAGGCTTGCCTGCCCTCAAGGCCATGGGTGTGCCCTTGTCATCCAAAGGGCTTGTGCAGGTCTCCATGAATTTGATGGATTTCCGGCAAACATCCCTGCGATCGGCATTTCATGCTGTGGAGCGGGAGTCCCATCGGTGGGGTGTGGACATTCAGGAAAGTGAAATTGTGGGTCTGGTGCCGCAGGAGGCATGGGATGTAGATTTGGTTACCGATCTTAAGTTGAAGGACTGGAACCCTGAAGGAGTGTTGGAAGTGGCGTGTGGGAAATACCACCTTTTCCCTTTCTAAATCATCAGGTACAATAACCGGGAAACGTGAAGATGAATACCATGTCCTACTGAATTGTGAGGCGGGGCATGGGAACCATTCAAAAGAGCAACGACGTGGCCATGACCTTCTATTCAAAAAAGGAACCAACCATATGAGCGATGATGTCGCAGCTTTGCGTGCCAGTAAATTCGGGCAGTTAACCGTGCGCAGTGTCATGGAGAAAGAAGTGCAATCGGGCATGAAGGATTCGGAAGCCAAGTTACTGGCCTCTTATATGATGGAAGGATTTGGTTCGGTTCCCATCATCGACGAAACCTCGAAATTGGTGGGAATTGTTTCCGAGTTTGATTTACTGAAGGCCTTGCGCAAAGGAAAAAATCTGGAAGACGTGATGGCAGGTGACATCATGACGGCCAATCCGGTATCGGTCACGCAAGATACCAATGTGCTGACGCTTATGGATGTCCTGCAAAATAATCATCTGATTCGGGTGCCTGTCGTGGATTCGAAGGGCAAATTAATCGGGATCGTGGCGCGAAGAGATTTGCTGCGTGGGTATTTACAAACATCGGGGAGTTGAAGCTTCCCGAGGAGTGGTGCTACTCATTTCCTTCACTGGGTTCATTCCTCCCATTTTCCAATTATAATGAATCGGTGCTTGTTCTCTTCCTGCTTCAAGGGTGAGACTGCGTCATGAGTTTGTGAGTTGACAACGATGAAAGATCGAGCGAATCAGATTGTCCGCGCCCCATGGTTTGAGTACGGGATCATTGCCTTCATTCTCATTAACGGGGTCATTCTGGGCCTGGAAACCTCATCAGCATTGGTGGAACAGTATGGTGCCCTGATGCATGTGGGGAATCACGTCATTCTTGGGATTTTTATTCTGGAAGCCCTCATCAAAATGATTGCCGTGGCACCTCAGATTGATCGATATTTTCGAGATGGCTGGAACATCTTTGATTTTTCCGTCATCGTGTTTTCCTTGATTCCGGCTACCGGTGAATTTGCCATGATTGCCCGGTTAGCGCGCTTATTGCGGGTGGTTCGTCTCATCTCGACCATTCCTGAACTCCGCCTTATCGTTTCAACTCTCGTCAGATCTATTCCCAGCATGATTCACGTCATGACGCTCATGGGCGTGATCTTTTATGTCTATGCCATCACGGGCTATCAGTTGTTTCATGAGCACGATCCCACGCATTGGCGATCATTGGGGATCTCGCTGTTGACCCTCTTTCGCGTCGTGACCCTGGAAGATTGGACTGATGTGATGTATACAGCCATGGATTTTCATCCCTTGTCTTGGATCTATTTTGTCAGTTTTGTGATCTTAGGGACGTTTGTCGTGATTAATCTGTTTATTGCCGTGGTGATTAACAATCTTGATGAAGCCAAAGCCGAACGGTTGGCTGAACTTCAGGGTCCGGTCACACAAAAAGAGATACTCAATGATTTGAGAGAGACACAAAAGGCCCTCAAGCGTTTAGAGGAGCGCTTGGAGAGAACGTCTGGAGAAACCGTCTTACCCTTACCGAAAGTGTTGGAAGGTTGAAATACCCAGAACCAGCTTTGTTACGGACCAAGGACAATCGTGGAAAGGAATAATAGCGAAGGAAAGGACGTCGGTCCGTTCATAGGGTTTTGCCATGAATATGTT
>JBDSHB010000364.1:0-8355 GCA_039918695.1 Nitrospirales bacterium
GCGCTCTACTTCCCGCATAAACTCCTGAACAACCTGAGTGGGCATGAAATGCTCTAAGGCCAAAAACTCACCCTGCTCCCAATAGTGACGCGTGACCTCCTCAAGCTTGAGAGTCTGAATGGTCTCAGTCAACAGTTGATCAATGTCATTTACCGTTGGATTGAGCATATTCAGCCTCCTTCATTCCTCCACGCTCCAAACTTTAAGCCTATCCCTTTTTTCAATGCCGTATTTGACCATAGTTTAACATGACTTCCGCCACATTCTCACGAAACCATAAAACAATACTTCGGCTTCATCCCACACTGACCGATGTTTTGCGTTACAACATACCCTGCATCACAGGCATTGAGTGAACGCGCCTTGCCTTGATGGAAGACCGGAATCTGCCGGTTAAACGGATGAAGGTTCACGATAAGGAGAGGACCGCTGCCGTCGATGTCGTTGAGCAGGCTGTTCAGCTCTTTACCGTTTGCACCTTCCCAACGAACCACTGGACGGCAACTATTGTCCAAAAAACTATGAAAGTCTCAGCGAAGTGCCTGAGGATTTACAGGAAATGGATCCTACCATGTCCGAAGAAATCCTACAGGCCCTCATGGCTTCAACCGCCTGGTCGGGTATAGATCGGATCATATCCATTTTGCCACCGGGCCTTTTTCCTGGGACTATGCGTTAGCTTCAACACGAATGGTTGTGGTGTTTTTGGGAAAGCCGAACCTTAACAATTCTCTAAGGCAGAGAAGAAGCTTTCCATCCGTTCATGAATGGCTACCTGAATGTACAGGCTCATTTGAAATTAGATTAGGTCTTGGCAGGTTTCTTCTTTGGCTTTTGGAGACTGGCGCCTACGTAAGGGCTGCTTCCTCGATTCAGCATTTCACCGGCGGTTTTTCTGATGGTTGGGGTCAGCGTGCCACCACCCAACATGCGAGCGATTTCCGTTTCCCGATGAACTCCAGTGACTTCGTGTACTTTTGTCAGCGTTCGGTCATCTAGCGTGGTTTTCTCCACCACAAACTGTGCATGAGCCTGCGAGGCAATCTGCGGGAGATGGGTGATACAACACACTTGATGAAATTGAGCCAATTGACGCAAACGACTCCCCATGACCATTCCCGCTTCCCCACCTATCCCGCTGTCAATTTCATCGAAAATAACGACGGGAGTCTGATCATTTTCCGCAAACACGGTTTTTAAGGCCAACATGATTCGAGACAATTCTCCACCCGATGCAATTCGGCCCAATGGCATGAGCGGTTCTCCCGGATTGGGAGCCAGGAGCATCTCAACACGATCCATTCCTGTCAAACCCATTCGATTATCCCCATTGGCCATCTCAATATTAACCTGCACCTCCATTGTCGACATTTTCAGAGCCGCTAATTCCTGCTTAATCTCCTTCACCAAATGCTTCGCAACGGTTTTCCGCCGGTCCGACAATTCTTCAGCCAAGGCCTTCATCGATTCATATCGACTGGTCACTTCTGCTTGCAAATGCGCCACCTGCTCTTCTCCATTTTGGAGTAGGGCCAAGTCTTGCTTCAGGATTTGGGTAAGCTCCACTAAATCTTCGATCGGCTTTCCATATTTCTTTTTAAGCCGCTGAAGGCCGGCCAACCGACTATCAATCAGATCCATTCGCTCCGGGTCATACTCCATCTGAGTCCGATAATCCCGAAGATTATCAGTCACCTCCCGCAACGCCACGGTCGCTGCTTCCAACAATGGGACCCATGGTTCACCTTGCGCATCTATTTTCGCAAGTTCTTGTACCCACTCAGTCACCTCACCCAGGTGATCCAGAACCGATCGATCTCCTTCATGTAACGCCGTAAAGGCTTGATTCGATAACTCTCCTAATCGACCGCTATGTTTCAATCGATGGTATTCCTGGCTGAGAGACTCTTCTTCTCCAGACTGCAACTGCATCTTGACCAGCTCGTCATATTGATATTGCAGGATATCCTGCCTATTGGCTTGATCCCGTAGCTTCACCACGTATTCATCCAGAGCCGCCTTTTTCTCGAACCATTCTCGGTGGATCTGCTGATAGCGATCTACGACATCCTCAAGATTTCCAAACGCATCTAGCATTTTGAGCTGGGTCTTAGGGGATAGCAGTGATTGCTGGTCATGTTGACCATGGATATCTACCAACTGCGGACCAATGTCTTGAATCGTCTGGAGAGAAGCGAGTTGCCCATTCAGGAAATTGCGGTTCTTTCCGGACCGCGACAACATCCGACGAACGATAAGGTCCTGTTGATCGGGTAGGAGGTATCCGTCCCGTTGCAACCTGATCGCAAGAAGATGAGTCGGGGGGATAATAAAACAGGCTTCTAGCAGGGCTTCGTCAGCACCATACCGAATATGCTCAGCAGACGCTCGTCCGCCGGTGAGTAACACCAGGGCATCAATGAGAAGAGATTTTCCAGCTCCGGTCTCCCCCGTCAAGACAAGGAACCCAGGTGGGAGTTCCAGATGGAGTTGATCGATGAGGGCAAAGTTGGAAATACGCAGCTCGGTCAGCATAACACCGAGTCATCGGCCCCGCTGATCAGGCAGGGGAAGTGGATTGAGCCAGGAGCGAGTCAATGATTTGTTTAAATTGTTGCTTTGGTCTTGCACCAACAATTTTTTCGACAACTTGGCCACCCTTGAAAAAGAGAATACTGGGGATACTCATGATTTGATATTGTCCCGCAACTTCTGGAGCATCATCGGTGTTGAGCTTCATGACTTTTAGCTTGCCTTGATATTCCTGTGCGAGCTCATCGACGATTGGGGCCACCATTTGACAGGGTCCACACCAGACTGCCCAGAAGTCCACCATCACCACCTCTGAAGATTTCAGCACTTCCCCATCCCAGTTTGTTGCATCGGCTTTGGCCACTAAATCAGACACTGACTGCCTCCTTGGATAAATACGACAAAATGCCCAGGCTATGCTGGCATCCTAAAACCGCTCCTGTCGGACTGTCAACTCACTCATACACGCTTAGCTGGCTAATGAGGGCTGCCCCTGTGATCTGCTTGATCGCTCCACTCCCAAGAAAGGCAGGAACAGAATTCACCACTGCCATTCATCCGGTGTGCCTGTCCACCATGAATCAGGCTTTAATTCACGCCACCGGGTTTGTTGTGACCACAATTCATCCGTCCGTGTCCGACTCAATCGATTGGCCATCGCTGCGGTCAAGTCAAATTGTTGCCGAAGGCCTTCATGAATAAGCTCTTGCGCCATACGAGGCATGACATTTGGCGGATCAATGAGATCAAGAAGGTGGCGTGTGGTCAAATTCAGCGTTAATTGCTCCACTTTCACATAATCCTCCTGCTTCGCCAATGATCCTAAATAACCATCAATTGCCTGATAAACGTAGGCCAAATAAACATACGCTTCTACCGAGGGATTGCGGTCAATATTTTCTTGGCAGGCCTCCACCGCTCGCCGGTAATCTCCGACCATCAAATACACTTTAGCATGCGCGAGAGGTTTAATAGTCCGGATAGGTATCTGGTCTGACTGAGCCCAACCATTGGAAAGCGGCAACGTAATCAAAAAAAACACTCCCACTCCGAAACACACCATCATTTTCCATGCTCTCTTGCTCGCCGACGAAACCCTCATGATCTCCTCCATCACTAAAATCGTGCAATAGGCACTATTTTCGATAGATTTCCTGGTCGTTCACCACATTTTTCGCTGATTCGCTTAACCCAGCTTTAAGATTGTCAGATTTTTAATCAGTACGAGAATCCCGAAATCTCCCTGTTTCCAAGGCCTATTTAAAAAAAACCGTTTTGCTTTGTCTTTGATGTCCTGGAACCACGACACAATGCAGTACGGAGACCACTTGTTATTTATAAAAACACAAAAAGCCTAACATCAAACTCCTCCCTACAGCACAAGACTCCCATAAAAACGGGCCAATGAACAATCTAAAACGTCAATGGCATATACATTGCGAAGGACCTTATCCAAGAAACGTTTCATTGAACTTGGCTACTTCATTTTAACAAAAAAACAACGAGCAAAAACTTTAAATCCATCACTACTAAAAGGGATAAAATGAAACGAAACCAAACACTTTTGTCGTTTATCCTCATCATCGGTATAGAAACCTTCTCCTTATGCTTAATCCCTGTCTCACCTACTCACGTAAATTCGGCTGATATCGCATGGGTTCTTTCGTCTTCTACGCTTGGCTCATCATTGCCTCTAGAAATGATCTACCCGAAGGATTCCACCCACAGCGACGACACATTAGCCGCCCTAACTATCTACCTGGAAGCCCGCGGGGAAAGTTTTGCTGGAAAGTTGGCCGTCGCGGCCGTCATTCGGAACCGGATGACTCACAAATACCACAGCGATGGCACGGTCAAGGGCACGGTTCTTCGTGCCAAACAGTTTGAACCATGGATGGGGCGAAATCCAGAAGAAGTGAAATTTGATCAAACTAATCGAATTATGCAAGAAAGTTTGTTAGCCTGGAGGCTTGTGCAAGACGGCCGGAAGGTGGTGGATGGGGCTGTGCTGTTTTATAATCCCCAACTGGTCAAAACTCCCCGTTGGGCTCAGGTCAACCGCAAAGTGGCCAAAATTGGCGGACATGAATTCTTCAATAAGCACACCATTTAACTAGTCATCCGCTACCCGCGTTTTTCGTAAATTCTTAGGCCGAGGCGCACTGGGGCCCCCATCCTCAATACGTTTCAACTCTATGCGTAAATGTCGGAGTGCACCGGAATGCACTCGACAGACCCCAGATTCGGTAAGGCCCATTTGGTGACCAATTTCTTTCATCGTCAATCCGTTGTGATAATAGGATTGAAGTACCTCTTGCTGGCGTGCCGATAATGTCTCAAGCGCCGCTGACAATGCCGCCTTCATTTCTGCATCCGCACAGGCTACAAAAGGGTCCAGATGGTTAACATCCGGCAAAACATCACGAAGCGTACATTCATCTTCTCCCTGCCCAACCGGCTCATCCAGACTAATTAAACGAGGATCACACCCTCCCACTCCCTCTATTTCATCAATGGGTACGCCCAATAGCGTGGCCAATTCCTGCGTAGTCGGTGGCATCCCGTTTTTCTGAAGATGCTCTTCAACAATCTGTCGCACTTGATCTCGGCGAGATCGAACGGACCGAGGAACCCAATCCATTGCCCGAATTTCATCTAACATCATGCCACGGATGCGATATTCGGCAAATGTTCGAAATTTGATATCCCGTGTTGGATCATAGCGCTTTAACGCGGACAACAGCCCCATAGCCCCTGCGTTCGTCAAATCCTCGACATCCAGGGAAAAGGGATTTTTGAACGCCATGATGCCAGCCATCCGGCGAATGATGGGGAGAAACTCCAATAAAATCCGGGTAACATGTTCCTCATCAAGCTGGTCCTGCACCTCTGTATGTTCTGCTTTGTCATGACTAACTGAGCCAAGACAAGACGAGTCGAGTTCTTTGATACCGACTGCTGACTCTGTGAAATGTTGCGCGTCTTCGTCCATATTTCGGCCTCTCCTTGTGACCAAAAAAAAGCGCCCAATTCCAGGGAATGGGCGCATGAACGAACGCATGGATCTACCAACACAGTTCGGTAACCAGACGAACCCTGATACAACAACGCTCTCAGGGTTTCTTGGCTTTGCGCCCTACCCTCACGGATAGTTTGCCCTTGTCACCTGTTGAATTTGTTATCCGATAATTACAACCTTATGTAAGTGTGAGTTTTGAAAATTTTTCGATCAACTGTCTGCCTGGATTTTTTTGATCGTCCTCTACCCATGGAGCTCTATCTCTCTGAATGTGTTATCGGATTCAAGTCAGTGGGAGTTAAGAAGAAACCTTGCGTGTTCATGAGGGAATTTGACAAATTCATACATTGTACAGCATCAAGAACAAACACTAATGGTGACGAGCAACCGATGACGAAAATCCCAATCACACATCCCTTGGATCGATCGTCAAGACAATCGCGAGTCCCTCATTTTAGCTTTAAAAAAAGATTAATCCCGATGATCAAAAACATGGCTGTGGCAATCCAGCTACCAATGATCGGTAACACCGCTCCATTGCGTCCTAAGACAATACCCACGGAATGCGCGGCCCAGAAGAAAAACCCAATTGCCAGAGTTTGCCCAAGCCCTTTGGCCACTCCAACCCCACGCACACCACTTCCTCGAAGACTCACCGAGATCCCCAGCAATGTCATCACCAGAGGAACGAGGGAGTACGCAAAACGAGCCCAATAATCAGTTAAATAACGATGAGGACTATGGCCATCTTCAATTACTCGCTGAATAAAGTCATGCAATTGATACAACGACATATGCTCTGGAGACTGAGATAGCCAATTCTGAAAATCATCAGGCGTGAGGGAGAGGGACAACACCTGCCGTGGCATGCTATTCACTCGCATGCGGTCCTCCTCCTGAAATGTTCGTTCAATCACATGTTCTATCACCCATTCCTCATCGACAAATGTTGCCCATTCCCCTTCAAGAATTTCCTTGAGACTGAAGCGATCATCAAGTGTGTACTGATGAATACCGTTCAAACGGAATCCATCCTCTGTCACCGAATCAATACGCAAAAGGTGATTTCGTCCCACCCGGAGCCACAAACGTTCCGGAGTGAGTAAGAGGGGCTCTGGTTTATTTTGGATCAGGACCGATTGGACATATTCGGCTTTGATATTGGCCAGGGGAATCAACACAGCCGTCAAACTCAAACCCACGACACTCACGAGTCCACCAAAGACAAAAAAGGGAATGGCAATTTGATAAAAGCTTAACCCACAACTGCGCATCGCCGTGATTTCACGAGTCCGATTAAGCCCACCAACCGTCAAAATTGACGCCATCAGGGCCGCCAGCGGGGCCAGTAAAAAGGCAATTTCAGGAATTCGATAGACAAAAAAGCTGAAAATAACCGCTAAGTCTGCATCATATTTCAAAAACTTTCTTAATTTTTCGAAAAAATCCACGACGAGATAAATCGTCAGCACGGTTACAAGACACATCAGGAAGGCCCGGCTGAATTTTCCAAACACATACCAAGAAATTTTCTTCATGGTCTAAACTGTTTGAAAAAAATCTTGTTCATTGTTTTCGGGCTTGAAATAATAAGAATCCTGTCAGGCAGGCCAGGACGATGTTAGGCATCCACGCGCCGACAAATGGAGAAATCACCAAAGTCGTCACGAGAAACTCTCCCAACACATTTAATAGATAAAACCCAATGACCACGAGAACCCCGATCGCAAACCCTCCGGCTTTTCCCGACCGCTTCGACACAATTCCGACTGGGACGCCCAATAACCCCAGCACAAAGGTGGCGACCGGAAAGGCCGTGTCTTTATGAAACTCTATTAATCGACGAAGGGCACCAGCATCCGTTCCACCCGATTCTTCCAATTGTTGAGTGAGGTCTTCGTAGGTTTTCCGTTTGGTCTTTTCTTTCACTGACGTAAATGGGGAAGAAAGCCAAAAATCATAGGTATCAAAGGTGACCCGATGAAAACTATTGGCATCTTTGGGGATTTGATGGATAGCCCCCCTAAACAAGCGAATCCCAAACTGCTGACGTTCGCTCTGTTTCAACATTTGAAAATTCTCCGCCACAATTATCAAGGGTTGCTCCGGATTACGCTGATCCGAAATAAAAACGCCCTTTTGGCCAGAGGCATTTTCGGAGTGAGGCACATACACCATGAGTCCGGGGATCGGTTCATTAAACACACCCGAATCAACAGCAAGAGTCAACTCATCTTCGATGACGCTCAGGGCCAAAGTCTTCAACGAAACATTGGCCCACGGTTGGCCCCATTGAGAAAGATACACTGTTAAGAGAAATACGATACCGGAAAAGACCACCACAGGAAGGTTGATTCGCCAGAAACTGACCCCCGCGGCTCGAATGGCAATCACCTCATTATCAAACGATAGGCGATTAAATGCCGAAATTGAGGCAATCAAGCAGGCAATTGGTAAGGTCAGGACTAAAAAGGAAGGAAGCAAATGCAGCACAATCGACCCCAAGGCCGCCAAGCTAATCCCTCGGGATACCACTAAATCCACCAGCCGCAGCATTTCCTTGGTAAAAATGATGAAACACAATCCGGTCAGGCTGGTCAAAAACGGGGGGAGCAACTCAAAAAAAATGTATCGATCGAGAAGTCTGATCAAGGTCTTGGACAATACAGATAAATAAAAAATGAAGAACCCCGCAGCAAGCTGACGGGGTATCGAAGAGTTAGAAGAGTTTCAGTTGTTGGGCATCTTCTTTAGGATCACCTTGCCGTTGGACATACCGTTCCACCATCTGCCAGTTGGCGTGC
>JBDSHB010000365.1:0-6272 GCA_039918695.1 Nitrospirales bacterium
AAATGGATAATGCCTGGCCATTAATCGCAGTGGGCACCAAATTGACAGCTTGGTTTGGGAAGTCCTATCCAAAATCCCAAGCCATCTTTGCCACTCATAAATTAGACACGGAGCCGAAGTGGTGTCATGCCTTTTCCGAGAAACAAATTCTCATTGCGGTGGAACTAGAAAAAATCCTGGTTCAACAGTATGACCTAAAGGAAATTCTTGGACATGACGACATTGCCCCGGATCGAAAACGAGATCCTGGCCCCGCTTTTCCTCTAAGCCATATCCGCGCATTAGTGATGGGAAGATCACAGGAGGAAGGGGATTGTTATCAGGTGATGGCCTCTGCGTTAAATATTCGCTCTGGGCCCGGTTCGGAATATGACATGGTGGCCTCTCCCCTCACCAAGGGAACGAAACTCCTCGCATTGGAAAAACAGGATCGATGGACCAAAGTGGAGGTAGACCCAGGCGCGCTTTCCTCCGGACAAGATCTCGCAGGTTGGGTCTTTAACCGATACATCGAATCCTTGAACGGATAGCTAATTCAAGTCCCAAGTTAACCTACCATTAAAGAAATCTGCGGAAGTCGCTACCCCTAGGAAAATTTGCCTTGTCGAAATCTTATGCCATGAATGAAAACCTTTTCTCTATTAGTTAGCCCCGAAGTGGAACAACACACCCATAATCCTGAGTTAAAGTCCCTGTGCGACAAAAGCCTGCCTCCATAGAACTCGGACATCAAATTTCTGAAGGAGAGCTTTCGGTCATAAGTCTTTGTTAGCGCCAAAGACATCAGATTGGCAGAATGGGAAACGGAAGGGATGCCCAACAGCGGTTGGCCTGAATTATCCATTTCTACAGGATGTTGTCGCGTTGCCATTTGTTCTTTGGTTCATTCAAAAGTAGGCAAAGAAATATTTCACCCTTCTCCCTGGGTCATCTTCCAGCAGAGATCCAGCAAATCTTTTTTACCTAGTCCGGGCAGTCCTTGCCCGGTGTCAAAATCCACACAGCACAAATGAGGTAAAACTCACCTGGTTTTCAAGGATTTTATCCATTTCTTTATCAGGAATTTCTGGCACGGTTCTTGGTCTATTGGAAGGCAGGCACTCGTTGAAACGTTCATACTTAACAAGGGGTTGTTCATGCATGAAGCCGAGTATTTAGACCAGGAAGATCAAGAAAAAGCGGTAGAGATTCGCATTGAAGATGTCATTTATCGCTCAGATGAAAGCCCAGCAGTCGTACTGGCGATCAAACGAACCTGTTCCCTGAGTGGAGAATGCAAAGTCGGACATGTCACCTTGGGACATGAAAATACCCTTCGTTTATATCTGGAAACCTAAACTCTCAGTCAACATTGATTATTGAATCGCCTATTCTTGTAAAGTCTTAATCCTTTTGGATCTCTATACCACTTGAGTCAAATTGTTGCTTTCTCCACTCCCTTCTCGGCCTTCATCTCTTCATTAAAGATTTTTCAAATTGCGGACTGACCACTATAGCCGCAATGCTGGGAGTTCTCTCACATATTATGTTTCGGTGAGCTGAATCAATTGGCCATTTGACCAAAAGTTATTATCCCGGTTCCATCCTTAACTTTCACTCAAACGATCATCCACCCCAGGAAATCACATCCCCGTCATCGTCCCCCACTCCGGCACCGGCATCCCGTAGGCTTTCAGCAGTAGCAACCTTTCTGTCAGTACTAGGTCGATCCCGCAGGCTATCCTCAATTGGCAGGGGAGGCTTTTCGTCTTAGTTCTTCATTCAAGCACCATCCCAGCATCTCTGCAAAGTGGAGTGTGCACGAGGTTGAGTGGAGACCCTTTCGCCCCCACTTGCACATAACACTCATGAGGCAGTCGCTCTTTGTGCTTCAGACACAGTACGTCCCTCTCCCTACGCGAAAGAACCGAAACAGTGAATGAGTTTTTTGATTGTGAGAGTTTCAGACCTTGACTCGCACTCATCCTGGCGTATCCCCGCCCTTGACTTTTGTGCAAGACGCCATCAATCCAAAATGAGACTGCTCTGATTTCTTGCAACATCAAACTCAGTAATCACTCGGTTGAGTCTGAAGAAAAAAGGCCAATCTGCAGGATATTGTTTAACTTGAGAATTCCCCGTTAGCTTGCTACGGGGTCATCTTTCTTTGGTACGCTCCTGCAGCGTGAAACGGCAACATGAAGATAAAGTGCGAAAGAGTTCCCATTGTGCGTGGCAAATCCATTACCCTATTATCTTTCCGGTCAAGTACTGGAAAGCTCTGTTAGACGAGGAAATATAGTTATCCCAAAGAAGGTGTCCAACAACGGAAATTCACTAACTCTTCGATACCCCGTCAGCTTGCTGCGGGGTTCTTCATGCGTGCTTAGGTAAAAATTCTGAATGCTTCCCCATTCATTATGGCTCTTATTAGTGGAACGAAATTCATCAATTGATATCCACTAAAATCCAATGAACTCTACGTATGGTGTTTGCCATATACGAAAACCTACATATGGTAGCTTTTGGAAATTTAAAAAAAACTGGAACGTCCAATGCTCTACTCTAATTGTAGCTGTGCAATAATCATAAAACTTAAGATGATAGCAAAGAAAAATTCATTATTTCATGAGCACAATCTCCTCATTTTTTTTGCTTTGCCAATATCCACTAAATTATTATTACCCGCTTTTGCTCACCTGTGTCTATGTATGTTGATGAAGAGTCAGAGGTGGCCCCCGAAAATTTGACACCGTCTTCAGTGGATAAGTACACCTGTTTCAATCATCTTCACGTCATTCACAGGAGCTTATCATGAGTCGACGAATCAGACGCAATCACCACCCCGTGTTCAAGGCGAAAGTAGCGCTGGCTGCCCTGAAGGGTGATTGAACCACCGCCGAGTTGGCGAAGAAACTTGAGGTCCACCCGAACCAGATCGCCCAATGGAAAGCACAGCTACTGGAGCAGGCCCCCGGAGCATTCGATGAGAAGTGGCGAGAGACGCCTCCTGCCGTCGATATCCAAACCCTGCATGCGAAGATCGGTCAGCTGACGCTGGAGAATGATTTTTTAGAAGGGGCGTTCGGCAAGGCCGGACTGCTGAGCGTAAAGAAATGATCGACCGGACCCACAAACTCCCCGTCTCGCACCAAGTGAAGGTACTCGGATTGTCTAGAAGCTGTCTCTATTACCAACCCGTGCCATTCAAGGAGAGTGAACTGTCGTTGATGCATCGTCTGGATAAACTGCATCTGGCACATCCGTTCGCTGGTTCGCGGATGTTGAGAGATTTGCTGCGATTGGAGGGTTTCCGCGTTGGGCGAAAGCATGTCAGAACACTGATGAAGCGGCTGGGCATCGAGGCGCTCTATTGCCCGCCCAGGACGACTCAGGCGCATCGAGGACACGCCGTGTACCCGTACTGACTCAGGAATCTGTCCATTACGCGCCCCAATCAGGTCTGGGCCTCAGATGTCACCTACATCCCGATGGCCCATGGATTTGTCTATCTGACCGTGATCCTGGACTGGTATAGTCGCCGAGCCCTGGCATGGCGCGTCTCGGTGACGATGGATGTGGAATTGATCATGGATGCCTTGGAAGAGGCGATTGAGCAGTATGGCTGTCCAGCCATCATGAACACCGATCAAGGCAGCCAATATACGAGTGAACGCTTTACTCAAGCGCTCAAGGCTCAAGACATTCAAATGAGCATGGATGGGAAAGGAGCCTGGCGGGACAATGTTTTTGTTGAACGACTGTGGCGCTCAGTAAAATATGAGGATATTTACTTGCATGCCTATGAGACCCCGACTGAGGTCAAACAAGGACTGACACGGTATTTTGCCTTCTACAATAGCAGTCGCCCACATCGGGCACATACTGGGCAGACACCAGATACGGCATATTTCACCCAGTTGCCAATAGCCGAAGTTGCATAATTCCTTGGGTGACTGTCCACTTAAAAATTGGCTTGGGGTGTTCAGATAAAGGGGACCACCGCTGTGTTTGCAGCCGGGGAATCGAGCCTGGAGCCGCCAGTGGATGTGAAGGTCCTTCACGCTAAGATTGGCGAGTTGACGTTGGAAAATGATTTTTTAGAAACTGCGCTCACCAAAGCGGGCCTGTTGAGCGCAAAACGATGATGAACCGCTCTCACACTTTGCCGGTCACCAAACAGGCGAAGGTCTTAGGGAGCAGTCGCGGCAGCGTGTATTACCGTCCCAAGCCTGTTTCTGAGTGTGATCAAGTCCTAATGACGCGCATGGATCGCTTGCACATGGAGTGGCCCTTTGCGGGTGCTCGTATGTTGCGGGATTTGTTGCGGCAAGAAGGCTTGACCGTGGGTCGCAAGCATGTGGCAACGCTGATGAGGCGCATGGGGCTTGAAGCACTGTATCAAAAACCCAAGACGACTCAGCGGCATCCTGCCCATCAGGTCTATCCCTACTTGTTACGCCATCTCGCTATCACACGAGTCAATCACGTGTGGGCGATGGATGTGACGTACGTCCCCATGGCCAAGGGTTTTGTGTATCTGGTGGCCGTGGTGGATTGGGCAACGCGTCGAGTCTTGGCCTGGCGCGTGTCAATCACGATGGATGTCCCATTCTGCCTCGACGCGGTGCAAGAGGCCATTGAACGCTATGGGCGCCCAGACATTATGAATACAGATCAGGGCAGTCAGTTTACCAGTCATGTCTTTACTGGGTTGCTCAAGGCCCAAGGTATTCGAATCAGTATGGACGGTCGAGGCGCTTGGCGAGATAACGTCTTTGTGGAGCGTCTGTGGCGATCAGTCAAATATGAAGAAGTCTACTTGTATGCCTATGACTCAGTTGCCGAAGCACGAGCTGGGTTGGCTCGATACTTTCAGTTTTAAAACAGCCGACGCCCACATTCTAGTCTAGCTGGGCAGACACCGGATCAGGTGTACTTTCAGTCACCGCCGCAACCCCGAGCGGCATAACCCAAGAGGATGCGATCCACTTAGCAAATGGGGGCACGGTGTTCAAAGAAACGGAGCCACCTCTCATTCATATTGAAGGAGATCAATTTCCATGCTCTTCTATGATCCGTCATTTTCTTCAGAACTACTTCAAAATGGTAAAAATTTTACCCCTTCCGCTGATCGGCCCCAAGTCAAAGGAAAATTTCTGTACAAGGGGAATCAAAAAGTTTGGATTCGCGGGGTTACGTATGGGACGTTTCGTCCTAATGCAAGCGGGGATCAATTCCCTCCTGCCGACGTTGCTCAACAGGATTTGGCTCAGATGGCTCTTAACGGGTTTAACACCATCCGTACCTATACGATTCCTCCAAGCTGGTTTCTTGACCTGGCCCAACAACACGGGTTACTGATCATGGTTGGATTGCCTTGGGAACAACATATTCTGTTCCTGGATGAAAAACAACGGATTGAGTCCATTGAAGCCCGGGTACGGGAAGGTGTTGTCAGTTGCGCCCGGCATCCTGCTGTTTTGGCTTATGCTATTGGAAACGAAATTCCCTCATCGATTGTTCGATGGTATGGGCGCGTAAAAATAGAGCGATTTCTCAAGCGGCTCTATACCATCGTGAAATCCGTCGATCCTGACGGACTCGTCACGTACGTCAATTATCCGACGACCGAGTATCTTCAACTCCCCTTCTTGGATTTTGTGTGTTTCAACGTATACCTGGAATCCAGGGAGACTCTCCATGCTTACCTCGCGCGGCTTCAAAACATTGCCAACGAACGTCCTCTGGTACTTGCGGAGATCGGACTCGATAGCCGGAGAAAGGGGGAGCAGACCCAGGCCGAAACACTTTCATGGCAGATTCGTACCGTAGGGTCAGCCGGTGGGGCTGGAGCGTTTATCTTTGCTTGGACGGATGAATGGTATCGCGGGGGTTACGAAATTGAAGATTGGGATTTCGGGTTAACAGATCGTACTCGTCAGCCCAAACCGGCTCTCATCGCCGTCCGTCAAGCTTTTCAGGAATTTCCGCTCTCTCCAAAACGTAACTGGCCGAGGATCTCAGTTGTGGTTTGTACGTATAATGGCGCACGAACCATACGAGACTGCTTCGAAGCCCTCGAAAAACTTGAGTATCCCGATTATGAAGTTATTGTGGTCAATGATGGTTCGAAGGACGAGACCGAAAGTATCGCCAAGGAATTTCCGTTCCGAGTCATCAGTACTCCCAACCGTGGGCTCAGTCACGCCCGTAACACTGGTTTGGACCTGGCCACTGGAGAAATTGTAGCCTATACGGACGACGATGCCTATCCGGATCCCCACTGGTTG
>JBDSHB010000366.1:0-3641 GCA_039918695.1 Nitrospirales bacterium
GGGTTCGGATTTGTCGAAATGTCTTCTGGAGAGGAAGCGCAAGCCGCAATTTCAGCCCTGAACTCTACCGAGTTTGGTGGTCGTACATTGACGGTCAACGAAGCCAAACCACAAGCTCCACGCACTGGTGGTGGTGGTGGTGGTGGCTATGGCGGCGGCGGTGGCGGCGGGGACTTTGGTGGCGATAAACGTCGCAGCCGGTTCTAATCAAGAACGCCAATACGTTTGATAAAAAGGGGGAGGTCGATGAGATCTCCCCCTTTTTTTGTCAAAAATTCAGCAGTTGGAAGGAATGGTCAAGCAAGCCAAATGGGCATTCATTGGACCTGTGGAGAAGGCAGCGTCTAGAACGTATAAATAGAGCCTAACATCCCGCCTTTTGTTAAACACGACAGGGCTTGGCTGGGCACGAAGTCATATCATTGGTTCCCGGCTCCATCAAATCAGATCAATCGGTTTGGGCGTCGCGTTAAGCAGCGTCACGGACTCCCTGCCAACCCCGTTTTGCGGTGCGTTGACCAATGCGGCAACAATGCCTGGATTTCCAGGATCTTCAGACGGCTAGCCAACACTTTCTCTTTAACCCCCATATTGCTTCAGTGGCATGTTCTGCTCCTCCGTATAGATGGTATAACTCCAATCTGACCCCGTGGAAATCATCACCGCGGTACCGAATTCTCCCCATCCTTCAAGGCACGCTGCTTCCAGGCTGAAAGTATGCGTCTCTGCCTTGTTGGTACGTCAGGGACAAGCCGAGCTATCGTGATCTTTTGGAGATGACCAACATTGGGAGTGCCCCCCTTCACGATTTACCGTGTTTCGAGGGCTTTATTGACCATTGTGACAAAATCTGAAAAATTGTACGGTTTGTTCAGCACGGCTAGGGCTCCCGCCTCATTTGCCCGTTGGTGCATCTCGTCGGTGATGTTTCCCGAATATAGAATAAAAGGGATGGAGCCGAACTGAGGATTGCCTTTTACATGGAGGAGAAATTCCATCCCTGTCATGATGGGCATGTGGTTATCGGAAACGATGAGATCCACACTCGGTTCTTGATCCAACCTAGCCAGAGCGTCGGCCCCATGCTCGGCTTCATCACAGGCATACCCATGGTGCTCAAGAAAAAGCTTCATGGCTTTCCGAGCCATCTCATGATCATCTACAAGGAGAATGCGTTTCATGATGGACGACCTATTCCAGAAAGGTTAAGACCGTTCAATCCTTGGTGAAGGAAACACGGAAGCTCCTCGATCCAAACGAGTTTTACTGGAATCGGTCTACTGTATTCTCTTCTTTCAATAATTTCAAAGGAGGCGTGATGGGGTAGGTTTCCTCTATCCTACGGAGACTTCCCGCAGATGGGAGGGGTGCCCAAAGCTGGACCTCAAAATGTGTTGAAATTTTGGGGACTTCAGCCCAAATTAGAAACGGTAAATACCTAGGCTGCGCTTTTGTCGATCCACAAAAAAAGGCCAGGGCGTGGTTGAAAAATTGATCTTCAGACTTTCCTTCATGTCAGAAGAGTGAAAAGTTCCTAATAAAAACTAAGGCTTTTCTAAAAATTCCAGCTGAAAAGAGCATCGGGTAGAGGTTCAAGAATAGGTTATGTCATAGGATGGAAGAGTGATTTGCCTGCGGTGATGAGGAATTGGTCGTGACATTGAATAAATGGGGTATTCGGTAGGATGCAACCACAGTTAGGCTGCGAGAGGGTAATTCATGCCGTCCTGATAGGGGTGTGGCAACGAGCGACATCGGAGGCTGGCATTCTTCACTCGGATGGCGAAACACAGAATACTGCAGATGAGTTCCAAGTATTTTCCGAACCCAGGGGGATCGTGAGTAGCATGAACGGGGTGGGAAATTGTGACTTCATGTAACGAAGTTCTCCAACCTTCGGATCCTCGAGCCAAGTTGTTCCAATATGGAGCGTGGAATCAAGAGGACGGTAAATTCGTCCTGAAGATCGTTTAGGGAAACTCAATGTTCATGATATGCCGAAGTGCCAGGGTTGCATCGCCAAGTATAATTGCGCAGGAGATTGCTATGCCAAGAGTGCCTCCTCGACCGGCGACCCAACATCCGCAGGATACACGGAACGATGCTATATCACACGAGAATTGCTCAAAGATAATCTGCTCCTTGCACTCATTTTTAAGATGGCGGGTGTTAATGCGAGTGAGTCAGTCCAACATGCTTGTCCCATGTAATTTATTAAACGGGGGCATCCTTTTTTCGAAGGCGTCGTATCAGGCATACCGGCCTCATGGTGAATGCCCCAAGATAGATTGATCTCTTGGAGCGAATTCTGGATGGGAATCGGTGAAAGGGGTTGTTCATAGATCGTGAGAAATGGGCAACGCCGAAAAATCCATCCTAAAGGTTTGAGTAAAATACTTTGCCATAATCTAAGCTGGAGTATCAGCTGCAGAATGGCCATAGCTGATACCAGTGCCGACACCTGAACCAATGTTCGCATTGACGCAACTGAGCGCCATACTCCTTGGCTTGCCAATCCACACGATTGGCGATGCGCACGATCTTCGGCTTTCTCTTGTAGCTTCCCTGGGCATAGCCGCCGCGACCTTCATGATAGGCCAGATACAGGCGCTTGGGATCCCATTTGGAGATGCCGAGGTCTTTGCTGCTTTTGTCGTTGTACCAGCCGATGAAGTCCAAGGCGTCCTCCATGGTTGAGCGGCTTTGGAAGAATCCATCGGTCTCATCCTCATAATTCCTCCCATGTCTCATCTTTAGCCTGAGCATAGCCCTCCGCCGACGATTGGCGGCCTAATGGTATAAAAAGGAACCAATCCCATAGGGGCGTGGCGTCGTGGCGAAACGACGACTCCTGTTTCACGAAGGCCATGAGAATGTGGGGCGGCGTGCCCCACCTGTCCTGAGACTCTTTTGCCGCATCGTACCACTCGGGGTATTGGTCAAAAATCGTGCACAGATTCTCCTGATGCTTAGGTGGCAGAGAGGCGCAACCCGCCACAGTGCGATGGCCGCCATCAGCAGACCAGGGATTAACTTCGTCGAGATCATGTGGTTGCCAGGAATTCCAATAGAAATTGTTACCTGAGTAGGTGCAATTCGAACGCCACAGGGCTATTCGACGAGTCAGTCTGGTGATGCCTCGTTTGTAAGTGGCATAGGTACTTACCGGAAATTGCACAGCTCAGCTCCATCATCCGGTTCAGCGGCCTTCATCCGATCCTCGCATGATCAATAAAGGCATGTTTCTCGCGGTCGTAAGTATATCAATGGTGCAAACATTTTTCCGGCGGCGGGATTGAGTGGTTTTTAATACCTTCTATTCTCCGATGTACCCTTCAGCCATCCATTGTTACTTTGGTGATGCTGCTCCTTTTGGGGTGAAGTTTTGAAAATCTGAGTGGGGAGGAGAGACACGTTGAGAGAGTTCGGAGGCTTGGTGATCAGTCTTCGAGAATCTGAGTCTTATTGATGCCCTTGGCGCGAACAAACTCTATGACCACGATTTCGTGGATGGCACACTCTCAAATTCAGATAAAAGCCAAACCGAATCAAGTGCCGGTACTGTATCTGACAGATCCTAGGGGTACGCCTTTCCAGGCTTGTAGATCTATTTTATCTTCTTGGCTTGCGGTGGCTATGTA
>JBDSHB010000367.1:0-2521 GCA_039918695.1 Nitrospirales bacterium
GCGGTTTTTTCGTGGCTCGTTTCTTGGTGGCAGGACTGGAGGAACACAGGGAACACCCGGCTGGCTGGCTGGTGGCTCGAGATGCAGACCCATTTTCGTGACGATCGTCTGGATGGTCTCAAGGGCAAGAGGGACATGGAGGCCAGAATGCCTCGCGGGAGTCTGAACGGCCCATGGAACATAACTTTCTCAGCAAGCCCTACTTATAACCGGTGTGTCGTCAGGAAGCTCCGAAGTGCTTCATTGAAAGCGGCGGGTTGTTCGAAGTTCGATAGGTGGCCGGCTTCAGGGATGGTGACCAAGGTTGAGCCGGCTATCCGCTCGGCTATGTCGTGAGACTCTCCGACCGGGGTGGCAACATCATTTTCGCCCACAATGACTAAAGTCGGGCAGGTGATTGTTGATAACAGGTCTGTTGAATCCGGTCTGGTGGCCATAGCCACCAAATCGACGACAATAGCCGCCGTTGATGTTTGAATCATCATCTGTCGAACCTGCTCCACAATTTCAGAATGATGCTCAATGGTTGAAGGAGCCAGAAGTTTAGGAAGCATGAGGTCGGCAATGGCCGATGCTCCATCGCTAAACGCCACTTCAGCCATCGAACGACGTCCAGCTTTCCCTTCCTCACTATCCGCTTGGGCTCTCGTATCGGCTAAGACCATCCCTTGTATCCGATCAGGGTAATTTCTATACAACGAAAATAAAATATATCCGCCCATCGACAAGCCCACAAACACCGCTTGAGCAATCCCGAGATGATCGAGCAGCTGAATGACACCCTTGGCATAATGGTCCAACGTATCATTCCATAACACGATGTCGGATTCTCCATGTCCTCCAAGGTCGATAGTGATCACTCGATAGGCGTCCTTCAGCGCATCGACTTGAGGTTTCCACATGGTTTTGGAAAGTGGATAGGCATGGATGAAGACGAGAGGCGTGCCGTTCCCTTGATCGGAATAACCGACTGTGACTCCATGAATGACAGCCTTCACCGTTCCCTCCTTTTTCGTCTAGGGTCGCCACATCGATTCTTTTCGAGAGATTCAATTAAAGTGTAATAATCCGGTTTCATTTGCGGGTGCATGATCGGTGGTTATAGCATACTGAGAATAAAGAGGTAATCACGAAATCGGTTACCAGAAATGCCTTGGGGGGTAAGTAAATTTTCATGGAATTATTTGAGTCACAGTCCCAGGAAGATCTTTTCCCCGTTCAGGATCCTTCCGGTAAACACCATGCTCCCTTAGCGGAGAGGATGCGGCCGCAGGATTTTGAGGAGTTTGTGGGGCAAGAAGATGTTCTGGCCGAAGATCAGCCGCTGCGTATGGCCATTGAACATGATCGTGTGCCCTCCCTTATTTTGTGGGGGCCGCCGGGAACGGGGAAGACGACGTTAGCCAGTTTAATCGCCCAAAAAACCCAGGCGACATTCGTGCCGTTTTCAGCGGTGTTGAGCGGGGTCCCGGAGTTGCGCGGATTGCTGAAAACAGCCAAACAACGCCGAACGGTGTCAGGGCAGCGAACACTTCTTTTTGTGGATGAAATTCATCGATTCAATAAAGCGCAACAGGATGCCTTCCTTCCCTATGTTGAACGGGGAGATCTCATACTCATTGGAGCCACCACGCAGAATCCTTCTTTTGAAGTGATTGCCCCGTTGTTGTCGCGGTCCATGGTGGTGGTGCTTCAATCCTTAAACGAGGAGGCGTTGAGGCATATCTTGAATCGTGCCCTTTCAGATACGAAACGGGGGCTCGGTTCTTCACGTGTCACCCTTACCCCCGACGCTCAGCAACTGTTGATTGGATATGGCAATGGCGATGCGCGTTCGATGTTAACGGGGCTGGAATTCGTCGTTGGCCAATATGCGAAGCCTGGAAAACCTACCACCATTGATCAACTGCAAGTCGAGCAAGCCCTGAAACAAAAGGCTTTACGATACGATCGCGACGGAGAAGAGCACTACAATCTGATTTCGGCCTTTATCAAAAGTATGCGCGATTCCGATCCGGATGGGGCGTTGTATTGGCTGGCGCGGATGCTGGAGGGCGGAGAAGATCCCAAATTTATTGCCAGGCGCATGTTGATTTTTGCGTCAGAGGATATCGGGATGGCCGACCCGCAGGGGCTCTTGATGGCCTCGGCGGTCTTTCATGCGGTGGAGGTCATCGGTTTACCTGAAGCACAAATCAACCTGGCGCATGGTGTCACCTATTTAGCCACGGCGCCTAAAAGTAATGCGTCCTATTCGGGGATTTTGGCGGCAAGGAAAGATGCAAAAGAAAAAGGCAATCTGCCAGTGCCGCTGCATTTACGTAATGCGGTGACTTCCCTGATGAAGGATTTAAACTATGGGAAAGACTATCGTTATGCCCATGATGATCCGCAGGGTGCCAAAGTTCAAACCCATCTTCCTAAAGAATTAGAAAGCCGCCGGTATTATCGACCTATGGGTTCTTCTTCTCCCACAGATGAGTAATAAGATCTCAATGCTTCTTGGTAATGATGGAGTTCA
>JBDSHB010000368.1:0-4321 GCA_039918695.1 Nitrospirales bacterium
TGAAATCTCAAGACCATGTGTTTTTAGATTTGGTTTTCAGTCGGTCGCTTTTGGGAGCCAAATATGGAAAACCCACATTCAGCAGAACGGGAATACCAACAGCCCAACGGTTCAAAACATGACTCATACATGGCACAAAATACGACTTCCGGTTGGTGTATTAAAAAATTGGAAAGAAAAATAGAACGGAAGGGTTAGATACGGGGTATTTATTAGGGAAGAAGACATCTAGAGGAAACGAAGTGCTTAATAACAAAATACAGATACTCACAGCCGGACTGAATGCTTGAGGTACAAGATTCATTGGTAAATAACTGCCGTACATCAGCTTGGTTGATGAGCACTGCGGCGACCCACTGAAAATTGGTATTCAAAATTCGCAGAAAGAGTCCCATGGGGTTTAACTGTCACCTCACGGATTAACTAGGCTTTTGGGCCGGCATCCCAGACCGATAAAGGATAGGTTCCTGGGGGGAGGGTAGAAACCCAATTAGCGCCTAGGGGGAATAAGGCCTAATCGATAATATCCCAACTGGCAAAAAAATTCCGTTCTGAGAATCCTGTCGAGGGTGAGTGAGAAAGTTTATTTCACGAAGAAATTAGATTATTGAGGCAGGCCTTTTCTGAAATGAGGTACTAAAATTTCAGAGACTGGAAAGACAAATCACCGCGAATAACTTAAAACCCTTCCATAGATGATCTTATGAAATGACTATGAAGCCAGTTGAGGTAGCGGAAAAGCCGGGGTTTTTTGTAAAAAGCCTAATGTCTCGATAATCCTCTCAGGCCGTCCCCAATCACTCCAAAGAACGCCTTGTAATTCTATGGTAGCCAGGTGTGAGACAATACTTTCCAGAAAATTTTTTGAAAAATTTCTCTTGGGCATGGCCTGATAAATTCTCTCTAACGTCAACGATTCTTGAGGCAACCCGATCGCTCTTCTCAGTTGATGAAAGAGTTCCATCATTTCCGGACTCCATTGTTCACCCAAGCTCCACAGCCGACTTCCATAAGCGGTGATGATCATGGTATTCCAAATCCCCCCATTCTGACTTAAAGCCTGAACCTTTTTTTGATCGGGTTTTTCAATAAATTCTTCCACCGTTCGCACAGGAAATTCCCTTTTCCCTGTCAACGATGGACCCGGACGGATCCAGCCATACTCCCCTTCTGGAGAATTGGGAGTCGCACCCAGAAGAATAATGCGTTCTTTCAACCTGGTGACCGCTGAAACCGTCTCTTGTATCATTTTTGTAAATTGCGCCTGGGGAGCAATAAAGTGGTCCGAGGGATAAATGGTCACAATGGCCTGAGGGTCCCAATGATTAATATAGGCCAACGCCAGGAAAATTCCTGCCGCCGTGTCACAGTTTCTAGGTTGAATAACGATCCGCCCTTTCGTGTGAGTCTCCATCTGCCGAAAAATTTCCTGGTTATGTGATTTATCGATAATCGTCACTTTATTTTCAGAATGACCGGCTTGATCAGCTCGATCCCAGGTATGTTGTAACATAGACCGCTCTCCGACAAAGGCACAATATTGCTTGGGCTTGGGATATCCCAACCAGCTTTGAATAAAAGGCTTCATTCGTTGCCCATCTCCCCCGGCCAAGATGATCGCCCATTGATTCCCTTCCGTACGCCTTTGATGGTTCATGAGGGTTCACCTTTCAGGTTAGGGGCAGGACCCATAACCGCACATAGGCACTACTCTAGGAATTTACGTGGAAGTAGAAGAAAAATTCATGGTGCTGTATTTGTCTGAGGAAGTTGCGTAGATTCCGTGTTCAGGAGAAGAGGAATCTGCATGTTGTTCGGAAGAATGACGAATTTTGAATTTTGCGAATCATAAAGTTTGTATTGCAAATATTCGGGGGTCAACGTTTTTGAAATGTTTGCCTGAGCTTTTGCCTGCCCTTCGGCTCGGATTCGCAGACTTTCCGCCTCCCCTTCCGCCCGGATCATCAAAGAATCTCCTTCGCCTTTGGCTCGTCTTCTCGCAATTTCCGCGTCTCTTGTCGCGATAATCAGTTCAAATTCTTTTTGTTCTTTTTCCTGTTCCTTAGCCTGTTTTCGTTCAATCGCTTCCAACACCACTTTGGGCCAATCGATATCAGCCAGGGCGATACTCTGAATCTCAAGGTGTCGACCTTTTAATTTTTCCTCAAGGACTCCCTGGACCTTATGGGCAATTTCCGTACTCTTTTCGGGTACAGTCACCATGGCATACCCTGAAACTACACTCCGAACCGCCGCAAGAAACTCTGGCCGCACAACCTTGGGATACCAATCAGGACCGACTTCTTGCGCTAAAAAATAAATTTCTTCCGGTATGGGACGGATGATAATGGCGCTTTTCACATTCACCTGCAAATCATCCGAACTCAGGGCATCCACTTCTTCAGTAAAGCTTCCCCACTGAACCGAATAAACATACACATCATTCCAGAACGCTCGCCAGTAAAATCCATTCTGAAGTGGCTCATTCGTCAGACCTTCAGATAATGGGTACCATCGCAGACCTCGTTCTCCCGGCTTCACGGACACCCCGCAACCCACGGACAGCAGAACGCCAACAAGGACCAAACATTGTAAAATCCAATGAAGAGATTTCATTTTGGTCTCCCTAACATGACATTTGAAACTTCCTCTAACTTTCCTTAACGAGTTTCAAAATCCGGAGAGTGAGAAAGGGGTCTGCCTACTTCAGCATGCCGGATAGCTAACCGGTCCCGATTCTGCGCTTCTTTTTCATAGAATTGTCCCAATAATCTTGCGCTTGTGGCCCATTCCGAATCAGGGTTAAAAAGTTGCGCATATCTTTCGGCCTTATTCTTCAAGTCTTCGGCTTTTTGTTTCATGAGAGCGGCCTGCCGACGATACTGGTTAGCAATGAACTGTTGATCTTGGAAAGGGTCAAAACTATTGAGATCGAGGGGACGGTCAGGCCCCTGGCATCCCACACAGACCAATAGTCCTGATAGCAGGATCCCTTGAATGCCCGTTGATAATGACCGCTTCATGAGAGACCCTCCCCAGGCGCACAGGTCAGGCTGATCTTTTCTTCTCGTCCTCTACCACCGTAGAATCCAATGAAGAGGTTTCAAGGTATTCTCCTTATCATTCCCCATCCCTTATGCTTAGCGGACTTCAAGACTTGCAGAGTGAAAATGTGGCTTGCTCAATTCAGCATGCAGAATGGCTAACCGTTCTTGTTCCAACGATTCCTTTTCATAATATTTTTCCAAAAACTTGGCGCTTGTGACCCATTTCGGTTCAGGGCCAAAGAGTCGCGCATATCGTTTGGCCCTAAGATTCACATCTTGTGCATTGTTCACCATGAAGACCGCTTGCCGATCATACTGGGCGACCATGACCTGTGGAACTGGGGAAGGGGCAGAATCATGAAGATTGATAAGAGGACTGGTCCCATGACATCCCACTTTGACCAATATTCCTAGGAGCAGAACCGCTTGAAGGCCAGCGGGTAACAATCGAGTCATGGGTAGCCCTCCCTTGCTGAGCCCCTCAAGCTCTTTTCCTCTTATCATCCTGCTTTCTAGACTTCTCATAAGTTAAATCCTTAATAAAACATTCAAAGGAACACCGATTTTTTTCACTCCGCTTTATGATTGCCAAATCCTCAAATCACGGGCAGTCATTTTCTCATTTTTAACTGGCGTGCCTTCGATCCGTATTCAAACTTCTGAGTGATCACCCATACAGGCGCTGACGCTCCCTGACAGGTATTCCCTTGGTCAAATAGTCCAACATCCATGAACAACTCCGACCATTATGTAGGTAACTCACCAATGATCAAGATCCATACCAGATGTTTGAAAGGTTGAGCAGGCACAATAAGGTTTGAACAATAAGGATTTAACGGAATAACGCGGATCCCATCATTTCCTTACTCATGCGATATGTGCGAAACCACACAATTTGCCTCGTTCATATTCGCTCCAAATAGAGGCAAGTTGAGAAGTATGGCAAATCATGTCATGTGGGTTTTCATGGAGCCCTTGTGGGGCATAGGTATCTTTATTGCGAAAAGGCGGAACTCGAAAGAAAAACAGGGAAATTTTGAGGAGCGAGTACTAATAATCTCCCCCCAAGGAGGCTAGGCTTCCACGTTTGTGGTGTGGGTGGGAAAGTTCTCAAGAAGTCTGTCCGCAGTGCCGCAGATGCTAGTCGATCTTCCTCAACCCCGGCTTCTAGAAGGTAAGGCCGCAGCCGTTTGGGCAAGTGGTGCGTACGGAAGAGTATGTAAGCACGACCAAGCGGCAAGGACACCGCTGGAGGACTTTTTCAACACCCCCTC
>JBDSHB010000369.1:0-8995 GCA_039918695.1 Nitrospirales bacterium
CCTGTTCATTCATGAAAAGTTTTCCAGGTGTGGGATGAGTGAGCCCAGTAAGAGCGCAATGACCTCCACTAGCTTTCGGTCTGAGTCTTCTTCATCTTAACCGGCCATGCGTGACGGGGATGTGCTGTTAAGGATTGGACAGGAATGAAGAAAAACGAAATGAAACGAAAAGGATGTTCACCCAAGCGGGTGGTGGTTAATTTCGATTCGTCTGAGGTTGATGGGCGGGTAGAAGCCAATCAAGAAAGGTTTTGACGGGATTAAAGTTGGCACGGGGAATTTCCACGAAAATGGTAATCCAATGTGCCATTCCTCCATTCCACAAGCCTGGCCATTCCAAGGCTTTGAGGGGACGACCCTGGTAGGATTTCATGCCGATGAATCCAGTGCCGGGATCGACGAAATCCAGGAGGTTGAACGGATTGCCTTGAAAGTCATGGACTCCGCAGACCAAATCAACCGGATTGAAATGCGTTCCAGAGGCAAACAGTTTTTGCTGGGCTTCAGAATCGGGATTGACCTGTGATTGCTCGACGATTTGCCTGGACGGGGCATCCTCGGGGTGCGCGACCCAAAATGGTCCTCCGCCCGGATCGCCGGTATTGGGGACGACACCACAGACCCGGATGGGACGATCTAAATACTGTTTTAATAATGTGGCTTGATCGGGAAGTGCCAATTCTCGATACGATTGGGGAAGCGGGAGAAGGAGTTCTTGCAGGATACAGGCTTCGGCCTGCTGGACACTTTTCGCATCTGTCGGGACTAAGCTGAGTTGTTCAATATGTTGAAACACATGTTGTTGAAGCTCAACCAGATAGCCTCCCAAGGCCTTTCTCCAAGCAACGATCGGATCTTTCAAATGGTCGGGGACGACGTTGTCAATATTGGAAATGAACACAATGTCTCCCTGGTAGTCATTCAAATTTTCCAATAGGGCACCATGCCCTCCCGGTCGAAAAACCAGAGTGCCGTCTTCACCTCTAAATGGCTGGTTGCCAGAGTCCAGCGCGATGGTGTCGGTCGACGGTTTCTGAAAAGAGACTGTGCAATCGAGTTTCCACCCCTGTCGGGCCAACGCCTGTTGGATGGTGTGCAGGTGCTCCTTAATGGCCTGTTCAAATTGAGGAGAAACGGTCAAATGAATCTTTATTGAATGTATTTGATCGGGATGATATCTGATGGTTTCATGAATATGTTCCTCCAGTGAGGTGCGTGGCCCTTCTTGGTAGCGATGAAAAGAGAGCAGCGCCTTAGGCAATTCGGCATAGCCAAGGCCCGGCGTCTTCAGGACCGCCTGAAGAATGGTGTTGAGATCGTGTGTATGCTGATCCGTAGGAGGGGGTTGCCCCTGCCCATGGAGATACTTTTCTAAGTCCGGAATAAACGGGAAATCCTGTAAACGGGTCCATGCCTGATCGACAGCATGAGGAAGAGTGGGTGCCTGATTTGAAGAGGATTCAGATGAGGCTTCCTGGGACAAAAATTTGAGGAGGTCATTGAACATGCGAGTGGCGGCCCCGGACGCAGGGATAAATTTACTGACTCGGTCCGCTTGCCTGGCACCTTCAAATTGTTGTTGATACTGTGAAAAGCGTTCGGGTTGGAGTTGGATAATCCCATCGTTCACCCGGCACGGACGGATGATGGTGATCGGTGGGACTCCATGACGCAGTCGCTGAAGTTGTGATTCCACCTGGAACGTGGAAATCCCACGGCGTATTAACTCAAGATGATCCTCAGGTGTAAGCATAGCGTTAGTTTAATCCGGTTTGTATTGAGATTGATCAGAGATCACACCAGACAGGAGTTGTGTTTCATGATGAAAAATGTCAAAGTTTTAATGTACTCGATCCGACGAAAATCCAATTGTAAAGTGTCATGACGTCTATGTCATGTTCATGAACGTAGTCAAGGAGAATTATCATGATACAAAGCATTAAAACTTTTCAAGGTCTCGCAGCATTAGGGGTCTTCCTGTTGGGTATTTCTTCCGGTTGTACCTTTAAGGCGACACTCGATACCACTTCGGATACCACCACCAATTTTTTGTCCTCCACCTCCGGCAAATCCTGGTGGACGGAGGATGGGCTTGTCAAACGTAACGACCATGCCAGAGCCTTTGTGGCGATTAATTACGACACGCTCCTTCAAGAAATCGCCCAAGGGCACGGAGAATATGTCCAGGCCTTCGGAACGATTTTAGGAGTCCCATCTCATCAACAGGCTCACTTTCAGGAATTGATTCAGAACGAGTATCCCGTGCTGGTTGAGATACCTATTTCACTTGGAGATGATCAGTTAAACAGGTTTATCGCGCATGCCCAGCAAGCAGGAATTCATTCTGCATCCTCAAATCTCTAACCCTGGTATCGTTAACAAGCCAGGCAGGGGGTGATTCCCTTTCGTGACATTCATCATGATCTAAAAAGCACTAAGGCTATTAGGAGGATGGAGGACATGGTCAAGCGTCTGCGCCCCCTTTTAAATAGCCCAGGCCAATCTTTACCGCACGCCTGGTGATTTCAGGCCATCTGGCTTCCGGATATTCAGCCAAGACCTTGGCGGCTTTTGCATCCTGAATGTCCAGTTCTTTCACGCGGATAATGCCATCTTCAATTGTTACATCAGCCACAATACATCCTCCTTGGTTTCCTGCATGTCTCGAATGATGATGAATGAAATTCGATGTAAGGCAGGGTAAGACGGTAAAAAGTCCAATTTTCTTGACAGGTTGTAGGTCCGATGCTAGCATTTTCTTAACCCGTCTGACAGGAAACTCTGATAAAAATTTTCTCAAAAAAGGTTAGGTTACCCTAATGATTGAACAAGGCCATGAAATGCGTCGGATTGTTCTCCGCATCGGAGGGTTTGCTCTTCTTGCTTTCATGCTTGTGGCATGTGGAGGTCCTCCCAAGTGGGTCAAGGAAGGATCGGGTGTCATGAATGCCGATGACACCAAGTCTATTTATGGTGTCGGGGCGGTGGTCGGTGTCAAAAATGAACCACTCGCTTGGGAAACTGCTGAAAATCGCGCACGCGCCGAGTTGGCAAAAACCTTTCGCACCTATACAGCCTATCTCATGCAAGACTATGCCGCTTCAACTTCTGGGGGGAATTTCACCAAATCAACGGAAGAGCAAAACGTCGAACGAGCCGTCAAGACCTTTTCGGCGGTGACCTTAAATGGAGTTCGTCCCATTGATCGTTACAAGGACGACGAGACGTCCACCTATTATGTGTTGACCAAGCTGTCTTTTGCGGAAATGAAAGAAGCGTTACAACAAGCACAGGAACTGGACGAAGAGGTTCGGGATTTTGTGCGCAAGAATGCTGAAAAGGCCTTTAAAAAACTGGAGCAGGAAGAAGCCAAACGCCCTGGAGGGCTTTGATCCTGGTTAATTGACAGCATTTTGCCTTCTCGGTTTATCATCATGACAAAGGAATCACCTTGCTCCCCTTACCTCGATTGATCAAATCCTGTGCGGTTATTGTTCCCTGCCTCTGCCTTCTCTTGTTGGGCGGATGCGGAAAAGAAAAAAAGGTGACCCGGGTAGACCCTGGAGTCGTGACTGATTTTAGTGGTCGGTGGAATGATACCGACTCAAAATTAGTTGCGGAAGCGATGATGAAAGAAATGATCAGGCAACCCTGGGTGGAAAACTTTTCCAGTCAACATAATCGGGTTCCCACAGTCATCGTTGGGACCATTCTGAACAAAAGCCATGAACATATCAATGTGGTCACCTTTATCACGGATTTGGAACGGGAGATGACCAATTCTCAGAGAGTGCTGTTTGTGGCCAGTAAAAGTGATCGCGAAGAAATTCGCCAGGAACGGCAGGAACAGGCCGTTCATGCCCGGGAAGATACCCAGAAACGACCAGGCCAGGAACTGGGAGCGGATTTTATGATGAAGGGGACCATTAGTACGATTGTTGATGAATCCGATGGCGTGAAGGGGATCTATTATCAGGTTGATTTAGATTTGATCAATTTGGAAACAAATGTGAAATCCTGGTACGGACAGAAAAAAATCAAAAAAGTCGTCGAACGGAAACGTCTGCTGTTTTAACACAATGTCTTCCGGTGAACCATTTTTATCCTTCGTGGTTCTTGTGTAATCCTCCTTCAGCCTTTCTTCAACGTTTTAATTCATTCTCCAGATCTCCTTTCTCCTGCCGGCACCATGAGGCGAACGGCTGGTCGTGGTGGCGTCTTGGTGCGCTCAGTCTTGTTTTTCTCCTCGCGGGATGCAGCGGAACATTTTCCCATTATGGGGGAGTCGACCGCAGTCTCAAAGCGGGAAATCCTGACAAGGCCGTCACACTGATTCAAGAAGCCGAAGACGACTATGGACCGAAAAACCGGCTTCTGTATTTGATGGACGAGGGAATGGCCCTGCATTTGGCCGGTCGGTTTGATGAGAGTAACACGGTCTTGGAAGAAGCCTATCTATTGGTTGAGGAACTCTATACAACACGGCTCCGGGATCAGGCTTCGGCGATTCTCATCAATGAAACACAGCTTCCTTTTGAAGGGGAACCCTTTGAACATGTTCTGATCAATGTCATTATGGGATTGAATTATGCGTTATTGCAAAATTGGAATGAGGCCTTGGTCGAAGCTCGCAGAATTGACCACCGGCTCAATGTCTTGAGTGACCGGGTGGAAGGCGATGCGTACAAGGAGGATCCGTTTGCCCGGTATCTGACTGGGGTGTTGTATGAAATTGCAGGGGATGTGAATAATGCCTATGTGGCGTATCGCAAAGCGGAGGCCATTTATGACGAGGCTCAAGCCTGGTCCAAGGTGCCACTCCCGGATGGTCTGAAAACGGACCTGATCCGGGTGGCCGGCACTCTCCATTTGTCAGAAGATCTTGAGGAGTATCAAGCGAAATATCCTGAAATGGTAGCCGAGGCGGCCTTGCCCTATGATGCCGATATGGCTCAACTGATCGTTGTGAGCTACTATGGTCGAAGTCCGCAAAAGGAGGACCTCTTCATAGACGTGCCCATTAGCCTGGATGCGCTGGCTTTGGTTGCCTTGGCCAAATCGGTCGGAGGACAAAGCACACGATCAAACAGGGGAGGAGAGGCGCTGATCTATGGGATCCACGGGCAAATTGCTCGTGTGGCCTTACCCCGGCTCGTTCCACAACGCACCAAGATTGCCTACAGCACCATCCAACTGACGGATGGAACGACGACCTTCGACGCGCGCTCCCAACGGGTGTACGATATTGGGGCCGTCGCAGAAAAGAATTTGGATGACGAGTACGCCAGCCTGGTTTTGAGGGCTGTGGCCCGAACCGCCATGAAAATGGCAGCGGCGGAAGGAATAGGAATCGGTGCCCGTTCCGCGGTACACAAAAATTCACAAGATTGGGTTGGGCTCGTCGCGGTTATCCTGGCGCGAATTTTAGTGTTAATCACTGAAGAAGCCGATATCCGCTCATGGCGGACTTTGCCAGGAGAAATTCAATTAACCCGCCTATGGATTCCAGCGGGATCCTACAACCTCCTTGTGAACGTACTTGATGGCCAGGGACGGGTCATTGGATTACCGAACACCGAACAACTTGATCTTCGGCGCGGAGAGGTTCGGTTTTTGCTCCGACAGTATTCAGAATAAAAGGACTGTTGTGATGTGGGTTAAAGTTTTGCTTCCCTTGATTGGTGCTCTGATGCTGTCTGGATGTTGGTTTAGAAATACGCCACCTCCAGACTGGATCCTAACCCCACAGAAGGCCTATTCGACCGATCGGTATTTAGTCGGAATGGGGGAAGGGTCTACCCGTGACCAGGCAGAAAAACGTGCATATGCGGCCGTGGCGCGAATATTCTCTGCCAACGTCCAAGCCAAGTCCCTTGATCAGGAATCGTATTCCCTGACCGAAACGAATGATCAATCTTCGACGCATCGGACCTTGCGTATCGATCATGAGACCCAGGTGACGACAACCAAGCTCATTGAAAATGTCAAGATATTGGAGGCCTGGTACCGAGCCCTCGATCAACAGTTTTTTGTCCTAGCCGGCTTGGATCGACACCACACGGAGACCCTTCTGGTCGAACGTCTGGGCGATCTGGATGCCACGATTGAACGATTGGTCGCGCAAGGTCGATCTCATCCTCAAAAATTTCATCGCATTCAAGGATATAAACAGGCTCTCGTTCTTCTGCAACAACGAAAGGTGATGAACACGGATTTGCGGGTCATTCGGGCCAGTGGAGAGGGGATACCCTCCTCCTATACCAGTCCACAGATCCAACGCGAATTTATGGATTTTGTCGCCCAAAATTTGCTCATCTCGGTGGCTATTGAGGGAGAATACCATGAAGACCTTGAACGGGCGATCTTGGAGGGGCTCAAGCAAGAAGGCTTATTAGGCAGTCCCGCCAGTTTAAAGTCCTCGGAGATTGCGGACCTGGCTATTGCTGGGCAAGGACGATTTTGGACGGTTAATTTACCAGATCCCTTGTTCAAATATGTGCGATGGTGTGGTGATATCGATATCTATGAAAACCCTTCTCATCGACTCATCGGTGTGATTTCAGAGACGGGGCGGGAAGGGCATGTGACCGAAAAGGAAGCACGGATTCGTGCCAGCAAAGTCATGCAGGAAGTCATCTCCAAGGAAATCGTCCGTCTACTTACTCGGTCCGTGTTCAGTGCCGAACCGGATTCGTCTCAGAGTCAGAGTGTCCCCAACGCCTGTTCTCGCTAACACACGGTCTTCTTATTCCGTTCAAAGAAGTCTCTTTTTTCTTTGTGACTGCGGTAGATAGATTTGAGGGGTCAGACCGATTGAGAAAGGCTAACAGGACAAGTCTTGCTGCAGACCTTGGAGCAGTCTTTCCCATTCTTGGGTCTTTCCGATGTGCCTTTGCTGACGGTCCCTCGACGATTCATTGGTGAAATCCTCCAAGGCCTTGAGGTCATTCCTGGACTGTTGCACCTTTTCAGCAGCATGTGAGAGATATTGACACACACCCTAGGAGGCCGGTGGCTGTCCGCCCGCTCGTTCAAAGAGCGCGAAGGTACGATAGCCCTGTTCTTGGCCTCTAAATAGGGTTTCTGCCGCCTGATACAGCAAGCGAGTCTGTTGGTATTCTTCCTTTTGAGCGAGAAGTTTTGCCATGAGGGCGGCCTTTCCAATCGAGAGGGCGGCGCCTTCAGGATCTCCATTCGCAATCGCATCTTCGGCTTGTTGCTCCAGGCGATCCATTTCTCCAAGTTCTCCAGACACTTGCGCCAGGCCGTTTCCCGCATACGGAATCGTGAGTACTATAAAGAGCACCCAAATCCCCGGGGACTGAATAAGAACCAGTTTCATGACGTCAGCCGATATGCCTCAAGATGGGTCTCGGAGATAGGCGATGACGCTGAGTCAGGATGGGCAATGCTATTGGATCTGCGAATCCATTTCGATTTGTTTATAGGTCCAACTCGTGGCCTCCCGCAGTTCAGCCATTTCTTTGGAATTGTCATGAATCACCCAAATTTTGTTTTCCAGCTCATAAATGGGGGCAATAGCTTTTGCATTTCGCAGTTTGCCTAAACTCCACACGACTTCTGTCATAACAGGAAAATCGATGTCCGAAGATGTCTTGATGTGTGAAAGACTCTCAACGACATAGGCGAGCATGGGAGGTGTGATGTTGGGATCTCCGGTAAGTGAGGCAATTTCCCCTAAACCTTTGGCTGCGGCCGCTCGAATCGCCGAGTCCTTCTGGGAGTGAAAAATTTCTGTTAAGAGGGGAATAGCTTCGCTTCCCGCGCTGGACAGTGCCACGATAGCTTCTTCCGCAATTTCAGGATCCTGGATGAGTTCCTTCAGTAAGGGAATGTATTGTTGGGATTGCACCTGAGGCATTGAGGATAGGATTCTAATCTTTCGTTTATTTGGCGTCTGAGGGTTATTGAGGAGCTTGAAAAGGCGGGTATCATGTCCCCACTCCGCAGCGAGCATAACGGGGAAATCGAATTCTCGAATTTGCTCGGCTAATTCTTGGATTGCATAGGGACCGGATTGTGGTGCATTGGCGGCCTGGGCAGCTTGGCCGGAATCTTCAAACTTGGTTCGTGCTTCTTTGTACCAACCCAAGTCTCGTCCATCTAGCTGATAGGAAAAAAGACAGGCCGGCCCTTTCCAAAGACGGGCTGGGGACCCGATTTGGTCGGCATCGCCGCCGGCACGAGTTGTTCCAGACCATGTTTTTTGTTCCTCACATTTGACGTTCAGCCTCACATCGTGTGGAGCATCCCGACTGGTCACTACAGTATACCCCACTTCTTCCAAGCGCTGTCGTACAACATTTTCAATAACGGTTCCATCTACTTTTCCATGCTCTGTCAACGCCAGGACTTGAATCAGAATGGTTTGAATGGCGTCGAGTTTCGCTTTTTGGTCTGCGTCGAGATACGTCCGCCTGGCCAAGCCCTCTGAGCCGAAAAGCCCAACGAGCAAAACTATGGTGATGAATCCACATGTTGCCCATGCCCTCATGCCTGACCTCCCACTGTACAATGTGAAGTGTTAAATGAGTATGATCGCAAATTTCCAACCCTCATGACCTCATGGGTTATGACTTGGTTAACAAGTAGTTGACAAGAATTCCTCAGCATTGTCCCGCATATTATCAATTCGTTTGCAACATCGCAGCATCCTGCAACGCTATGGCCTTATAGGCCCAACTGGTGGCCTCTCGCAATTCGGCCATTTCTTTCGAATTGTCATGAATCAACCACACTTTATCCTGTAGTTCTGAAATGGGCTTGATCGCGGGCCCCCATCGTAATTTTCCAATTGCCCAGACCACTTCGGTGAGCAAGGGGAAATCAATATCTTCCGAGGTTTTTAAATGAGGTAACACTTCGGAAACGTAATGTGCCAACGGGGGAATCGTGCGGGGATCTCCCGACTTGGACGCAACAATCCCCAAGGCTTTTGCCGCTTCGGCCCGCAGATTCGATTGACGACTGGTTT
>JBDSHB010000370.1:0-5356 GCA_039918695.1 Nitrospirales bacterium
ACAGAAGCCGAGGATATGGGCCAAAGGGCGTTGGAAGTGGTCCGGACCCATCGGGGGGTCATCACCAGGAATCTTCAATGGATTGATCAATTGTTGGACAAGGACAATTCGGCCTTTTTCTCTTTGTCAGCGAAAGAGTCTTCTTCACGCAAGTCTCAAGAAGTGGTTCGATAAGCTTCCGTTCCGTGAGAAGTTGGAATGAGGAGGAGAATATGATCTACGCCATGTGTCCTTCGTGAACACGACGTCTCCTTCCCTTGCTGTGAGTCCGGAACGGCTCTGGCGTTGGTTGCACCGGCGTTGCCCATGGATTCTCCAGGGGTGTGCTGTGCCCTATGGTGGAATTGCCCGATTGCGGAGGACGGCCTATCAACGTGGCTGGTTTCCTCAATTTCGATTGCCAAAACCGGTCATCAGTGTGGGCAATATGACCGTGGGGGGAACCGGTAAGACCCCATTGGTGATGTGGTTGGCCGCCAGACTTCATGAGCGGGGCAAGCGGGTTGCGATTTTAAGCCGTGGGTATGGAAGACAACGCTCAACAGTGAATAGTCTGGTCTCCGATGGCCGGTCGCTGAAGAGTGATTGGCGATCGGTAGGGGATGAAGCCATGTTGATGGCTCACAAGTGCCCATGGGCGATTGTGGCAGTGGGAACCGATCGTTATCGATTGGGACAGTGGGTCTTGGAGCAGGCCTCATGCGATTGCTTTCTTCTTGATGATGGCTTCCAGCATCTTTCTTTGTATCGAGACCTGGACTTGCTCTTATTCGATGCGACGGATGTTGAGGGCCTAAACGGAGTCGTGCCGGCCGGCCGGATGCGTGAACCGCTGTCCGCAGCAAAATGGGCCACGACGATTGTCTTCAGTCGAACGGAACGCAATGTATCGGTAGCCTCACTTCAGAATCGAATCGAACAGAGCGCCGGAAAATCCTTTATCCCCTTGCATCTGGAAACCGAGCCGGAAATGTTCAGGCATCTTGCGACAGGAGACACTCAACAGGCGGGGGCCTTCAAGGGCAAAACCTGTTTGCTCTTTAGCGGAATAGGCAATCCGGCCTCCTTTCGATCGACGGTGGTTTCCTGTGGGTTGACGGTGGGTGAGGAGGTTCGATACCCAGATCATTTTGCCTATTCGGAAAAAGAAGTTGAAGCCATTCGGCTGAAGATGCGACGTGTAGGGTTTGATCTCGCGATCACCACAGAAAAAGATGCCCTGAAAATTAAAGAGCATCTGAAACGCGATGATGCTTTTTGGGCGCTGGATGTGCAAGTGCGGATGACTCAAGGCGAAGACCAGTTACGTGAACAGCTCCATGCCATTTGCCCATAGGACTCAGTCATGGTTGGTCAAATAGGATCTAGCAGATCAGTTCACGTGGGAGGGAATATCGGTATTCGATGAACATTCTCGTCCGCGTTCCCAACTGGATCGGCGATGCCGTGATGTGCCTGCCGGCTCTTATGGATTTGCGGAATCATGATCCTCATGCCAGGGTAACGGTGTTGGCCAGGCCGATCATCGGAGAATTGTTGAGAGGGCATCCGGGAGTGGATGAGGTCATGATGTATTTCCATCAAGGGGAACATAAGGGCCTCCTTGGGCTCTGGCATCTCATTCAACTTGTGAAGAGAAAACAATTTGATCGCGCGGTGTTATTCCAAAATGCCTTTGAAGCGGCTCTCATTGCCTGGGTGGCCGGCATCCCATCCCGCATCGGGTACGCGACGGATGGGCGGCGTTGGCTTCTGTCCGAGGCTGTACCCAGGCCGGATCGGACTCCTCTGCATCATACGGAGTATTATCAGGAGATCGTGAAGGCCATCACCCACTCTTCCGGGAAAGACCGCGCCCCTCAACTTATTCTTTCTCCTGAGGTGAAAAATGCCTGTGCTGAACAGTTTCCTGAGGTATTTCTTCCATCAGACAGTCTGGTCATTGGGATGAATCCGGGCTCGGTATATGGATCGGCCAAACGATGGCTGCCGGAACGCTTTGCGGAGGTAGGTGATCTCCTGGTGGAGCGTCTGACAAAAGAGTTTCCCGGGACTCCGTCTGTCCGCTGTGTCCTGATTGGAGGCAAGGGAGAAAAAGCGCTTGGACAGGACATTGCCCGACGGATGCGGTATGAGCCGATTGTCCTCTCAGGAAGAACCACGATACAAGAATTAATGGGCGTGCTGACACGCTGCTCAGTCTTGGTTACCAACGACACGGGACCTATGCATGTGGCTCAGGCTCTTGGGGTACCGATCGCTGCGGTGTTTGGTTCAACGGATCCCTCCACGACTAGCCCTCATGGACAATCCAGTGGAGTGGTGACGGCATCGGTCCGTTGTGCACCTTGTTTATTGCGCGCCTGCCCGATTGATCATCGGTGTATGACCCAAGTGTCCGTTGAGCAGGTTGTGGAGGTTGCGCTGTCTCAAATCAGGATGTCATCTGGCTACGGGAACGAAGGTCGGATTAAAGGGCATGTTGGATGAGAGATGTGTCTGCCGCACCGGGTACGGCTGTGTTTTTGGATCGGGATGGCACCTTGAACCACGATACGGGGTATGTCACTTCTCCAGAACAATTGGTGTTGTTCCCGGGAGTCCCTGAAGCCATTGCTCGATTAAACCACTTAGGGGCCATGGTGCTTCTGGTCACCAATCAATCGGCCATTGGTCGGGGGATGATGACCATTGAAAGGTTGGAGTCGATCCATGAAAAATTGGCGGAATTGATCAGCCCTTACGGAGCCAGGATTGATGGTATTTTCTTCTGCCCTCATCATCCTCAAGACGGGTGTGGATGTCGAAAGCCCAAAGCGGGATTAATTGATCAAGCCTTATCCCGCTTTGCGCTTGATGTCTCGCAGTGTTATCTGGTCGGGGATAAGCGCAGTGATTTAGAGGCCGCTCAACGCGCCTCGGTGCCTGGAGTTCTAGTCATGACGAGTTCGTATAGTGCGGATGTCGTGAAGGCGAGAAACGAGGGCCAGGTGTCGATTGCCTATGTGGCGGACAGCTTTGTTCATGCCGTGGACTGGATAGAACAGCAGATGATAAGCAGGGGCAACCGAATCAGGAAAAACCGATGAAGCAACCGGGATCAGAGCTCATCCATTCAACCGCGTTATTGGGATATCGTATGTGGTTGAGAGCCTAGGGGGTTCTCGCTGGTACCTATGGACATCAATCCTCAGCGCATACTGGTCATCAAATTAAGTTCGTTGGGTGATATTGTTCATGCCCTTCCGGCAGTGGCTGCGTTGCGTCAACGGTTCCCGCATGCCCGACTGACCTGGATGGTCAAAGAGATCTGGGCGCCGATATTGGAAGGAAACCCCGATATTGATGCCATTTTGTCCATGAATGTGTCCTGGCGAAATTGGCTGAAGATCTTTCTTGCACTCCGAAGAGAAAAGTTTGACCTGGTTGTGGATTTTCAAGGGCTGTTCCGTTCCGGGCTATTTGGTGTCATGACCGGGGCTCGAACCCGTGTGGGTTTTGCCAGAGCCAGGGAAGGGGCGACCTGGTTTTATACGCACCAGGTACCTTTGCCGGAGACGAAAGCTTCCCCCTGGCGTCTGCTTGAGATCCATGCCGTTGATCGGAATTTAGCGATCACCACATTTCTGGGCGGACATTCATCCACTCCGGTGTTCCATCTGCCTCAATCTTCTACCGATCGTCTCACCATTGAAACGATGCTTCACGATGCGAACGTCCAAGGCGATGACCACCTGATTGCCCTGGCTCCCTGGACGCGGTCTGTCATGAAGTCCTGGCCGTTTAAACGGTTTGTGGATCTGGCCATCGAACTGATGCGGTGGCCCAATGTGCGTGTTGTGCTCCTGGGCGGGCCTTCAGAAATCTCTGCTGCCAGGGAATTTGCCCGTCTTGTGCCACAGGGATTGATCAATCTGGTCGGACGACTTTCTCTTTCGCAATTACCCCCACTCTTGAGAAGAATGCACCTGCTCATTGGAAACGATTCGGCGCTCATTCACCTTGCAGCGGGAGTGGGAATTCCTGTGCTCGCGATTTTTGGCCCGACGCATCCCAAAGCCACCGGTCCCTATCCCTTGGAAAATCATGTTATCGTGCGCACGGAATTGCCCTGCAGTCCCTGTGGAGCACGAACGTGCAGAAACCCAAACTATCTGGAATGCATGGAATCAATCTCTCTTGAGTCTCTCCTTCGTGAGGTCAAAGTAATCGTCGGGGGCTTCTCTCATCGAAGTGATGAACGCGTGCCCGCAACCCATTTCTCGGCGAAACCGTAAATCTGTGAGGAGGTCGAAGGAGAAAGCCGTATGACGGAACCACGCACGAAAGAAAAAGTTTCAGCGGTGGTGATTGCCTATAATGATGCACCGAATATGCGGAAATGTTTGGAAAGTCTTCATTGGGTGGATGAACTGGTGGTGATCGATTCTCATAGCACGGACGGGACGACTGAGATTTGTCGTGAATTTACATCCAAGATTTTTCACTATCCCTTCCAGGGATTTGGCGTGCTTCGGAATCAGGCCCTCACTCATGCCACGCATGATTGGGTGTTTAGTTTGGATACGGATGAACGGATGACGCCAACGGTGCAGGAAGAAATTGAACGGTTGCTTCTGGAGGGGCCTTCGGCACAGGCCTACAAAATTCCGAGAAGAAATTTTTTCCTGGGGCGGTGGATCAAGCATTGCGGATGGTACCCTGATTACCGGCAACCCCAGTTTTTTCATAAGGGTTATATGCAATATCGGGAGGCGTTGGTCCATGAGGGATATGAGCTGAAGGGGAAACTTGGGTATCTTCAAGCCAGTCTAGAGCAGATTCCCTTTCGGGATATCGATCATTACTTTCGGAAAATGGATCGGTATTCCAGTTTGCGGGCTGAGGACATGCATCGGGAAGGCCGGACGTTCCGCGCCCATCAATTGGTGCTTCGTCCCTTATTTACCTTTCTGAAAATGTATGTGTTGCGGGGGGGAATTCTGGACCGGAAGCCCGGGCTGATTTTATCCATTTTGTATGCCTATTACACCTTTGTGAAATACGCCAAGTTGTGGGAAATGCAAAAAAGTTGATCATTTGGACCTCCTGTGTCATCTCGCCGATCCTCCAATGGCTATGCCGAAGGTAAGCCCAACGCTCTCTCGTCATCAGATGCCCATGCGCATTCTTCACACGGAATCCTCTTCAGGAATGGGAGGTCAGGAATACCGTGTGTTGGAGGAAGCAAAAGGGATGGAGAAGCGTGGACATACGGTGGTCGTGGCTGCCCCACACGGGAGCCGGTTAGCCGCGTTGGCCGAACAGCGAGGGTTACAGGTCAAGACGACGACTTCCGGCAAGCGAGGGTGGATCA
>JBDSHB010000371.1:0-8328 GCA_039918695.1 Nitrospirales bacterium
TGAGAAGACGATCGAAGGAGTTAAATATGTCCAGGTGCATTTTCCTCTTTCGAAAAAAATTCCATTGGGATACTTCCGTCTTTCGGTGCGTGTGAAGCTTCATTCGAAACGAACATTAGAGGGCCAGGCCCTGCTCATTGTGGCACCCAGGAAATGTTATCTCCCCTCTTCACCCAAACGGGCTTGGGGAATTTCCCTTCAACTCTATGGATTACGATCACACAGAAACTGGGGAATTGGGGATTTTCGAGATTTGGAAGAGATCATGAAAGTTGCGGGGATGCGTTGGGGAGTGGCCACCATCGGGGTCAATCCACTTCATATCCCTGCGGCAGGATTAACCAGCCCCTATTCTCCATCCAGCCGACTCTTTTGGAGTCCCGTGTATTTGAACCTGGAGGGGGTGGACGAATGGCGGACTTCGGCAGGTCTTCGTCAAAAAGCCAAGAGTGCAAAATTTCAGCATACCCTCCAACAGCTTCGGGAAAGCCCACTGGTCGACTATCAAGCCGTAGGAAAAGTGAAATGGACAGTCCTCGAGGAATTATTTCGAGTCTTTCGACGACATCATCTCCAGCCTAAAACCCTCACGGCACGTGGGAGGGCGTTTGCCAGATTTGTGTCCGGCTTCCACCCGCATCTGACAATGTTTTGCACATTTCAGGTCTTGACGGAACACCTGAAAACTGTGGCCTGGCGTACCTGGCCGAAAGCCTTTCAGCATCCCCAGTCTCCTGATGTGGAAGTTTTTCAACGATCCCATGCCACTCGCGTACAATTTTATCAATATGTTCAATGGCTGTGTGAGTTCCAATTACAGCAACTCGATCATGTCGCGAAGAAACATTCGTTGTCCCTCCGGCTGTATCACGATCTACCGATTGGCATTCATCCCGATGGAGCGGATGCCTGGGTTTTTCAAGATCAGCTCGCGTCAGACATCACAGTCGGTGCGCCGCCGGATGCCTTTAATCTCAATTGCCAAAATTGGGGACTGGTCGTTCCCAATCCCGTTCGATTGCGGGAAGATGGCTATCGCTTTCTTCGAGAAACCTTACGGCAAAATATGCGACATGGGGGTGTCCTCCGGATCGATCATGCCTTGGGCCTGTTTCGGATGTTCTGGGTCCCCCAAGGCGGAACAGGAAAGGATGGCGTCTATGTCAGAACCTATGTGGATGAAATCTTGGCGATCCTGGCCTTAGAAAGTGTGCGACGAAAGGTGATGGTGGTTGGAGAAGATCTCGGTGCGGTCACTCCTGCCATTCGACAAAAATTAGATGCGGCCGGGCTTCTATCCTATCGCCTGCTGTTCTTTGAACGAGAGGACGGGGGAGCGATGACCCCACCACATGCCTACCCTGGGCAGGCGCTTGTGGCCGCGACGACGCATGACCTCCCTACCCTTAAAGGTTTTTGGGCTGGACGAGATATCATCATTAAGCAAGAAGGGGGTGTTTACCTCAGAAGGAAGGATGTCGAGCAAGACCGGCGACGGCGTGCTGAAGATCGGGAACGATTATGGGAGGCCTTACATCGGGAGGGCCTCCATTCCGCCGAGGCGATTTCTCCTAGCCTTTCCGACGACATGCTTCAAGCCATGTACCGGTATTTAGCCAGGACACCCTCGCGCCTGCTCATCGTGCAGCTTGAAGATTTATTGGCAGAACTTGATACGCCTAATCTGCCAGGAGCACCGGAATCAGTCTATCCTTCCTGGCGAGTGCGGATTGGTCGAGAGTTGACCGCCTGGCTGAACGATCCGGCCATCCTGCGGTTTGCTAAAGCGATGCAGCGGGAGCGACGGACAGGCGGACGTAGTCACCAGATACGCGGGGCATAGGTTTCATGAGCTCTCATAAGGACGAACAAGCAGGCGGCATCCCAATTTGAGGAAAATGAGGCCTGTCGCCAGAATGTCAGTTGCGTGATGTCTAAGAGGGTACTATGATCAACGATTGTCATATTCCCATGACCATCGAATCTGGTTGCGAAAACATGGCATTTCGTCTAAGTAGGTCGATCAGGAAGAGAGGGCGATCCTTCATATGCAAGAGAAAAAACTGACGATGGCCGGTTGGGTGGATGGCTTAACCGATGCGGTTACTGGGAGCCTGGCTCAAATAGTTGCCTATCTGCCAACTCTGATTTTGGCCTGCATGCTGTTGGGTCTTGGCTATGTGCTGGCCAGGCTGGTGTCTGTCGTGGTGACGCGCTTGTTGCAATTGATGGGGTTTGACCGGTTGCTGAGTCGAACCGCCGTGCAAACCTTATTGGAGCGATCAGGCACCAAGCAGAAAAGTTCCGAAATATTAGGAATGATTGGTTTTTGGATTATTTTCCTGGTCTTTCTCATTCAAGCGTCCAACACTCTGAGTTTAACGATGGTCTCGGATGCGTTGACGAGTATTGCCTACTATATTCCCAAAGTCGGGATTGCCGTGTTGGTGCTGGTTCTGGGTTTAATCGCCGCAAACTTTGTCCGTGAATTGATTACCATGACGTGTAGCTCGGCAGGAATTACCCACGGGACGATGGTGGCCCAGGCCGTCTATGTGGCGGTGGTCCTGTTGATCGTGGTGACGGCCATTGACGCACTCGGGATTAATACAGAATTATTGAACAATACCATTGTCATCTTATTGGCGGGATTGATCGGAGGTGCGGCATTATCGTTTGGGTTGGGGTCACGGACTGCCGTGGCCAATCTCATTGCCGCTCATTATTTGGGATCAATGGTTCGGGTGGGCATGACCGTAAAAATCGGGGAGAACCAAGGAACCGTGGTTGCGGTGACACCCATCTCGGTCGTATTAGAAACCAGGGAAGGCCGGGTCATCGTTCCTGCTACCCAGGTCACCGAATCAACAGCCGTCATTACCCATCCTGAGCGTTAGCCTATGGAACTCGAACATCGGCTCACTCTTGGGTATCTGCAGGCCCATCCCGTGGAAGCGGCTCGTCATTTGGAATCCCTGGATCCCCATGAATCGGCTTCGCTCCTGGAGGCCTTGCCCGGCGAAGAAATCGCTGGTGTGTTAGAGCATTGTTTGCCGGTGTCCTCTGCCAAAATCATCCAAGAGCTTTCGAAAGGTCTTGGAGCAGACGTCTTAGGTGCCATGAATGCCACATCTGCTATCGGGGTCCTTCGGCAATTTGAGGAACCTGTTCGCCAGGAAGTATTAGACCGGTTGGATGATCCGATGGGGGCTACCCTTCGCCGTGCCTTGCGGTATTCACCCAACACGGCCGGCAGCTTAGCGGATCCTCAGGTGTTCACGCTCCCACCTGATATTGCCGTCGAAGAGGCCATAGACCGTATTCGTACCTATGGCCAGAAAGCCATGTACTATGTCTATGTCATCGATCGCGATAGCAAATTGGAAGGTGTCCTCACATTGAGGCAACTGCTGATTGATAGGTCTGATCATTTAGTCGGAACATTGATGGAGACCCAGATCACCACGTTATCAGCAGAGGCCAATCTGGAAGAAATTCTCAAACATTCCGAGTGGAGCCGGTTTCATACCTTGCCGGTGGTGGATCGATGGGGAACCTTTTTTGGCGCCCTGCGATATCGGATGTTACGCAGGATTGAGAAGGATGTCGGAGGCAAGGCCCCGTTGGGTTCCGTGAGTGATTCGCTCATGCAACTTTGGGAAGTGTATTCGTTAACCGGCATTCGTTTAATGACCGATGTCGCGGAAACGCTACAAGAACGGAACAAAATAGGATGAGGGATCTGACCACGCAGAGGGGCACAAAGGTTCGGGGAAGAGGTCATCTTCTCAACGAGGCATTTTTTCAGAACCATCATGAGGAAGCCGCACGTATTCTGGAAGGGTATCCGGTGGAGGATATTCTGCGAGTCTTGCAAGGAACCGGTCCGAAAAATGCGGCGAACCTACTGGCCTGTATCACTCCTCCCGTGGCCGCGGATACCTTGGCGATCATGCCCACCGATCTCCTGAAGCAGGTCGTGCCCCATCTTTCGCCGTCATTGGCTGCCTCCCTATTTCAACGGATGGACGACGATCTGCAACGGGCGATTCTTTTCAGAGTCCCTGAACGGTATGCACAGGAAATCCGGTCCTACATGACTTACCCGGAGGAATCCGTCGGCCGTATTATGGATCCAAAGTTTTTTGTGTTGCAGGAGGAAAGCACGGTTCGAGAAGCTATGGTACAGGTGCGGATCAGAGCGCAAAAAGATGTCCACGATGTATATGTCATTGATCGAAACCAAAAACTCGTGGGCCGGATTTCCGTTCGTGACCTGCTGCTGGTGGATCCGGAAGAAAAATTGCAGTCGGTCATGGTTCAGGATCTTCCCACCATTCATCCTTTGGAATCGCGTGAAGAGATTATTGAACTCTTTGGTGAACGGCATTTTTTTACGATTCCGGTTGTGGATCTGGACGAACGGCTATTAGGCGTTGTCCGAAACGAAGCCATTATTAAAGCCAGTCAGGAAGATGCGAGTGCAGACCTGCTCACGATGGTGGGAGCCAATAAGGATGAGCGTGCGCTTTCCCCCGTGTGGTTTTCCGTCCGAAAACGATTGCCGTGGTTGCAGCTCAACCTGTTGACGGCATTCTTGGCCGCATTCGTCGTGGGAATGTTTGAAGGGACCATTGCGAAATTTACCGCCCTGGCCGTCTTACTTCCTGTGGTTGCCGGGCAATCAGGCAATACCGGGGCTCAATCCCTCGCTGTAGTCATTCGGGGGTTGGCCTTACGGGATATTCGACCATCCCAATGGCTTCGGGTTAGCGGAAAAGAAGTCTATGTCGCGTTTTTAAATGGACTGGCCGTTTCTGCCACAGCCTGTTTTGCTGTGGGATTATGGAGCCGGTCGTTGGGATTGGTCTTCATCATCGGCTTGTCCATGATCATCTCAATGGTCATTGCGGGGTTGTCTGGTGCGATCATTCCCATTGCCTTAAAAGCGCTCAAACAGGATCCGACACAATCCTCTTCCATTGTGTTAACCACGGTGACAGATGTGGTCGGGTTTTTCAGTTTTTTAGGGCTTGCCACCTTGCTTTCAAGTTTATTGGAACCCTGAGCATTGATCGGTTTGTGGGCGGTGTCCTCTTCCTATCTGCTCCATCCCACTCCCATTCCCCCCGGGAGGGGCTATTCCTTCCAAGAAAACTTCTGATTGCCTACTAATTAATGGTAGGGTAGTATCGTTTTTTCGCTCATTTTTATCTTAGTCATTGAGGATAGGAGGCTTTATGGAATTATCCAAGACGTCTAAAACGGATCGAGTGGGAACATTGGATCAGGATATTACTCGGATTCGTCAGCAGTTAGAGATCATAAAAAAATTTCTGACAACTGAGCCTTCTCCCGCATCCTTGAACGAATTTGATTCGACCACAGAAGACATTCTCGCCGATGCATTCGGAAGTTCTTCCCCGCTTTTAGATACGTATGACTATGCCCAACTTGGGGAGGCAGCGGGGCTCATGAATCTTCCCGAAGGGGCGCCGGAAGGCACCACCCATCAATCCCAGCGCGAAACGGTTCGGCAACGTCAGCGAGTGTTGGAAAGCGGTATTTCGGATCTTGAGGCCAGGCGAGCCTCTCTCGCGCAGGAATCCAGGAAACGGAAAGATGCCGGTCCAAACGTTGCAGCCTATATGGCAAAAACAGTTCGATCGGTGTCGCTTGACGCCACCTTGCAGGAAGTCGCGCAATCCTTGCAAAAATGGAAGATCGGTTCAGTGTTGGTTCAAAGTGGGGATGAGTTCTTAGGGTATATCACTGAAACAGAATTGACTCGAGAGGTTGTCGCGTCAGGAACAGACCCCGTGACAACGACGGTGAAGACCTGCATGCGTGAACCGTTAGTCACCATTGAGACCAGTGATTCAATAGTGGAAGCTGTGCGCCTGATGAAAGAAAAAGCTACCCGATATCTTGCTGTAACAGAAAGTAACAGGATCGTCGGGGTCGTCTCCGTTTCGGATATTATCCGGTATTATTCCGGGGTTAAATAATCGTTGCTTTCGTAGCGACTCTCCCTCGCCTCCTAACCTCTGGCTGCGATGCTCTCCTATTCGGGGAAACACATGCTTTTTTGCCGTCGTGTTTCTCGAGGAGAGTGTCACCCTCATTTGGAAAAAACCTTCGACTCGCTCATGAAAGAGGCTTTAAGTTGGGGAGGGCTTTCAGTGAATGGGGTGTAAAAAAATTCGCCTGATGGATCGTTTGGGACAATGGTGGATTGAGTAAATCGCAGATTTTTTCCGGGAACTCAGTACAGGCAGCAAGAACCGATTATGGGGATGAAAATGGGCAATAAGAAGAGGAAGGTGAGGCGTAATTGGCTCCCGCAGGTCTTTAGTCCGGCCTTGGCGATGTGGATCGGTTGTGCAGGTGTTTTTGCAGTAGGTATCGGAATGGAGAGAAGTCTTGGATGGGCAGGTGAACCCTCAGAGTCGGCACTGGAACGAACGGAAGAAAAGACCTTAAAACAAGGGGGATTCGAAGACGTGGCTCAGGCGGTAACCCCGGCTGTGGTTAATATCACCGCAACCATTGATATTGTCGATTCTCGGGGAGGAAGCGTTCCACTTCCGTTTAGGGGTTTTGGTGAGGGCCAACCGCCACCGGGTATTCGCAAACGTCAAAAGGGTTCAGGGTCAGGAGTCATTCTGTCTTCCGACGGATATATTGTGACCAATAATCATGTGATTGCCGAAAGCCGTGATCTCCTTGTCACTCTTCCAGATGCGCGTGAATTTCCAGCCAAGGTCGTTGGTGCGGATCCGGAAACAGATTTGGCGGTTATCAAAATTCAGGCTGAGAACCTTTCAGTGATTCCCTGGGGAAATTCCTCTTCCTTAGCCGTTGGCCAATATGTACTGGCTGTTGGCAACCCGTTTGGTCTGAATTCAACGGTGACGCTTGGTATCGTCAGCGCTCTTGATCGAGGAGGCATGGGGTTAGCCCGCTTTGAAGATTTCATTCAGACCGATGCGGCAATTAATCCAGGAAATTCCGGTGGTGCGTTGGTGAACACACGGGGAGAATTAGTTGGCATTAATACGGCAATAGCCTCTCAAAATGGAGGGTATCAGGGAGTGGGGTTCGCTGTGCCTTCTATATTGGCAAGGCCTGTGTTGGAGGAATTGATCAAAAATGGAAAGATGGTCAGAGGATATGTAGGCCTGGGGGTGCAGGAAATGACGACGGAGTTGGCTCCGTGGTTCGGCCTGAAAAACAGTGAAGGGGCTCTAGTGACCGATGTGGTTCCTGGTGGACCGGCCGATAAAGCCGGCATACACCGGGGAGAGGTGATTCTTCAGTACCAAGGGGAACACGTGAAAGATGGACAAATGCTTTTGGAGGAAGTGACACGTGCCAATATTGGAGAACAGATCGAATTAGGTATTATCGAGAATGGAAAAGAACGTAAGGTAAGAATGATCATCCGTGAGCAACCACCGATCCCTCAGGCACGGCGTATTCGAACGCCTCGTGTGGAACATCCGCTTGCCGGGGTGGAAGTGGCTGATGTCGATGAGGCGGCCATTCATGAATATGGGTTGAATCCTGTAACCAAGGGAGCTGTGGTCTCATTCCTTGAGGAAGGGTGTGCTGCTGAATTGGCGGGGATCATAGAAGGCGATCTTATTATTGAATTGAATAAGCATCCGGTGGAATCCGTCAGAGAGTATTCCTCCTGGTATAAACGACTGAAGAAAGAACAGGCTGTACTGATTGTGCTTGTCCGCGCTTCCCGTCATTTGTATGTGCTGGTGAAATCTTCCTGAAGGAGGCAGTGTGAGTAGGATTTCTGGCGTTCCACGGATTCTTCAGCCGAGCTTTTGTTTGACGTGTAAACGTTTTGAGCTATACTTCCTTGTTTTTTAAGAGGTCTGGGATATTTGAATGGTCCTTGTTAAAAATAAGAGCAAGAGATCAAAATGGAGCGATCAGATCGGTAAATTCGAAATTCATGAAAAACAAAACGGTATATTCGTTGAAATACGTTGACCCTTGAAACCAGGGAGTGGAACGGATAAATTGTCCTGTCGCCGTTTCATAAATATCCATGCGGAATCGGGTATATCCTGACATTTTTTGAGAAGCGTATATCGCTATCTCGGGCAAGGCAATCGGGAAGAGAGTACTCTGTATTGGAGGTAACCCGAACAAGGAGGACCTTTGCTCTGTTCCTAAGGCCTCAACAAGGATGTGGATCCGGTACTTGGCTTTATTTGAATCCAAGGCAATTTTCAACCCTCTTTCTCCCAACCAAGCCCCAATTGCTCCTTTAAAAAACTCTTGTCCAACGGTCAATCCTTGATCCGT
>JBDSHB010000372.1:0-3376 GCA_039918695.1 Nitrospirales bacterium
GGCGGGAAGCCTATATCGCCGGGGTTTCCATTCCTTTTCCGGTGTGGAATCAACGTCAGGGGGATATTGCCCAAGCCAAAGGCACCTTGCGGCAACGAGAAGCGAGCCTCCTTCGTGCCAAGCAGGAACTTCTCAAAGGCATCGCCCAGCAGATCCAACTTTCTCAAGCCGCTGCCGCACAAATTGCCACATACGAAAATGGACTGCTCAAGCAGGCACAAGAGGCGCTACGTATCGCCCAAGTCAGCTTTAAATTCGGGGAAGCCAGTCTGCTGGATGTGCTGGATGCCCAACGGGTCTTACGCCAAACACAAGTAGACTACGCGCAGACTAAATACGATCTCTCGATTGCCCTGACCGAACTGGAGCGCGTTACCGGCGGAACCGTACAACCCTGAAGCGCGACCGGTTATGTCGTCAGTTCTGGATAGCGCTTTCTGATGGAGGTATTGATGAGGGCCTTTCCCCGGCACTATCTTTTACTACCCTTGTGTGCTACGATTTTCTAACTCATCGCCCTGGGCTTAGCTTTGAGAGTTCAATCACTCAAGCCCGTAACCGGTGTTGTTTAGCCCGAGAGAATCACTCGGAAGTGTCTGACCTGAGTGGCATGGAAATAGCGTCCGTGGCCTACCTCTTCCAAATGTTTTATCCTTCTCGAGCATCAGACAATATCATCTTTTTAAAAGGAGGAACCCCATGGGTTCAAAATTGTACGTAGGTGGGTTGCCGTATTCAGCGACTCAAGCAGAATTAACCGACCTGTTTTCGGCACACGGCACCGTCGAATCAGCTAACGTCATCAGCGACAAGTTCACCGGCCAATCGCGCGGGTTCGGATTTGTCGAAATGGCTACCGGAGAGGAAGCGCAAGCCGCAATTGCAGCCTTGAACTCAACGGAGTTTGGTGGCCGCACATTGACGGTGAACGAGGCCAAACCCCAAGCTCCACGAACCGGTGGCGGCGGAGGCGGAGGCCGTGGTGGATTCGGTGGCAGTGGCGGCGGCGGCGGTGGCGATTTTGGAGGAAAGCGGCGCAGCCGATTCTAACGATTACTCGATACGTCTGATAATAAAGGGAGAGGTCCACAAGGCCTCTCCCTTTTTTTATTCCATTCCAGGATTTCAGATGGTCATCCTGAGGATCTCACCATGATGACAGCAGCCAAAAGTACTCCCAACCCTAACAACAAAGTAAGCCGGCCAAGAAGAGGCGAGAATCGCAGAAGGAGGCCTTCTCCAATTGACAATTCAGAAGCGGCCTTACTCTTCAGGGTACGCACTTTGGGTCCGATTATCCGATCGTGACCCAAGGACACGACGACTAGCAGGAACACCAGTGCCAATTTCGTAAGGACGACAGGCGGCCAAGAGCCAATGGAAACCCAGGAATTGATGACATTTCCGAGAAGGATTGACCCCGTCACCACCAAAATGAATAGGGCACTCCATACGAGCGTTCTAAACCGACGAGCAAGATTTACAAATCCGCGTTGAGCGGAAAGAGGGTCGGAGTCCTGTTTCAGGAGGGGCACTGCGACAAGGGAGAGGAACAGCATCCCTCCAACCCAGAAGGTTGCTGCGATCAGATGGGTCCAGACCAGAATAATGTATAAGAATTTCACTTCCTGGATTATGACAGGAGGAACCGGCATTCATTGGCCTGGGATTTGAGCGAAGGCCTCTGGCTCACCTGTATGACGAATAATGTATTGAGGACCATGTCAAAATATCATTTGGAAGGAGCGAAGAAGATGAGTGCTTCATCCCTTCATAGAGAGGCTTTAAAAAGGCCCATTTATCGCAATGCAGTCTGAATGGCCTGATACAGGGATTCAGCCGCCGACTCCTTCGTGACATAGGCCCTTCCGCCTGTTTCCAGGAGCGCCGGTTCCACCTGACTGGCTTGATGAACTGACAGCCCAATCACAATAATCTTTGGAAACCGAGCTGTAATTCGTCTCGTGGCTTCAATGCCATCAAATTTCGGCATGTTAATATCCATGATCACGACATCAGGCTCAAGCTGAACGGCCTGAGCCACGGCCTCTTCCCCATTTGCCGCTTCGGCCACGATCTGAATATCCGGATAGGTTTCCAGTACACCTCGTAAACCTTCTCGCACCATCGCGTGATCTTCGACCAGTAACACGCGCACCAAGCCGATGCCTTTGGTAGAAATCACCCCTGTGGTCGTCCCGATTGAGGGGTGACCAAAGGAACTCCGTGTCTCCGGCATAGGAACAGGATCGAGAGGAAGTGAAAGACTTGCCCGTGTCCCATGGTTGAGGGACGAATTGAATTCAAATCGTCCACCCAGGGCCTCCATCCGTTCACGAATGCTGAAAAGGCCGAATTTCTCCAAGTTATGCGGTGGCAATTTGATGGTCGAAAGAGCTGCAGAATCACATCCTTTCCCTCCATCGACAACTTCGAGATGGAGCAAATGCTCATGAAGACGAAGAAAAATTTCCGCGCGATCGGTCTGGGCATGCTTGACCACATTCATGAGCAGTTCTCGAACGGACTGAAAGAGCAAGCCAACCTGGTTTTCCGAAATCTTCAAATCGATACCATCCGGGATATGCGTTTCCACTTTGAGTTTATGGGTGAGAAATTTCTCAGCCAGCCAACGAAGGCCCATGGGTAAGCCGAATTCAAGGATCGGAGGATTGAGGTCGGCCATCAGCGAACGAGTATACAGAATAGCTTCATTTAAGACGTCATCCGCTTCTTTCAATGTCTGTTGGATTTTCGTATGTGCTTCAGCCTCCTGAGTAGCCTGCCCCAATTTGAGCCGGGTCACGATTAGCATCTGCGCCAGATAATCATGGAGTTCTGTGGCAATTTTTTTCCGTACCCGGCATTCTGCCAGGCTCAGGTCGGATGCTAAGGCCCGCAACTTCTGTTGTGATTCCACCAGGTCCCGGGTCCGTTCCTCCACCCGTTGATCTAATTCCTGCTCGACCCGCTTGCGCTCCGTAATATCCCGCGTAAAGCATCGCGTATAACGGAATGTTCCACTTTCCCATCGGACATTTGAATGGATTAACACATCCCTCACAGACCCGTCCTTGCACCGAAGCTGTGACGGGTAGTCGCGCAACATCTCCCCTCGAAGAAGGCGTTGCAAAATATCATCAATAACGGGCTGGTTCACATGAAATTCCGAAATACTATGCCCGAAATATTCGTGTGCCTCATAACCAAGCAGTGCCAGTTCGGCTTTATTTGCCCACAGAATTTTCCCATCCTTCCCGACCTGGTGCACACATTCCACGGCATTCTCCAGAAAATCAGCAAGTTCTTCATCCCGTTGCAGAAGGGCATGCTGGAGTTCCTTCCGCCCCGCCACCTCACCTTCTAGCGCAACAGA
>JBDSHB010000373.1:0-4970 GCA_039918695.1 Nitrospirales bacterium
CAAAAAATATCTGTTTCTTCATTATCATGACGGTCGCCACAAAAAATTCACTTCTTGGCCATCCGACTAGCCTATGCCGTTCTGATCAAATAGTCAGATGCTTAGGAGAACACTTCGCGCGCTGCTCCAGGTGCCGGTTAGACCTTTTTAAAGGGAGCCGGCCTGGCCGATACCTTCACCAGGGAATCTTTCTTCTTACAGAACTCCTCGACTTTGTTCGCAATCCCATGAATAGCGTCAGCCGTGGGAAGATCTGAATGAAACAGCGCATAGGGCTCACCACGATCACATTGAAGAACCATTTCCGGATCCAGTGGCACGCGACCGAGGAAGGGGACACCCATGTCCGCGGCTGAGGCTTCGCCCCCTCCTTTTCGAAACAACTCAATGGATTCGTGGCAATGGGGACACTCTAAGCCGCTCATATTTTCCACAATGCCGATGATGGGAATCTCACTGTCCCTGGCGAAGGTGACCGATTTGCGGGCGTCTAACAGAGCCACCTCTTGCGGGGTGGACACAATTACGCAGCCCGTGACATTACCAATGAGATCAATTGTTGTCACAGATTCATTCCCGGTCCCTGGCGGAAGATCGATGAGTAGAAAATTGAGGTCCTGCCATTCGACTCCACCCAACAGTTGGTTGATGAATTCAAATTTATACGCATCCCGCCAAATGATCGGGTCATCGGAGTTTTGCAAAAGAAAGGACATCGAGGCAATTTTCAGATTATAGGCTTGATGTGGAATAATCCCGCCGCCGGTACTAATTTTGAGTTTTTGACCTTCGGCTCCTACCATTTTTGGAATATTGGGACCATGAATATCCATGTCGCAAATCCCCACTTCATACCCTTTAAGTGCCAGACTAACGGCCAGATTGGTCGTCATTGTACTTTTTCCGACCCCACCCTTATTACTCATCACCAAGATTGTGTAATCAATGCGCTCCATGCGTTTTCCGACTAGCCAACGACTATGTCCTTCACGGTCTTTTTGGCAGGTTTCGGCTTCGTCGCAAATTGCGCAGGCCCACATATACGTACAGACATCCCCGCTCGAACTCGAGGATGGTTGAATCATATTCAGCTCAGTTGCCATGAATTCCTCCACATACATCCACTATGATGATATTTTTTGATAATATAAAATTCGGCCAAACGTCAATGTTATGGCGTGGCCATGCTTCCCATTTTTCCCACCATATGCTCTAAAAGCGGTAACACCATATCCAAATTCTCTTCCACTCCTTTTACGCTACCCGGCAAATTCAAAATCAGTGTGGTCCCCTTTATTCCAGCCGTTCCGCGTGAGAGCATGGCGGTCCGAACTTTTTTGAGACTTTCAGCCCTCATGGCTTCTCCGATACCAGGAATCTCTTTTTCAATCACGTCTCTTGTTGCCTCCGGAGCCCAATCTGTTGGTCGCACACCCGTTCCCCCAAGGGTCAAAATGATGTGAGGAGCTGTTGTCTCACAAAGTGTGACTAACCGGCGAGAAATGGCCTGACGATCATCCGCCACGACATCATAGGATAAAAGGGTCAATTGGTGGTTCGTCAAGATCCATTCCAATGGTTTCCGATTTTCATCGGGCTTTTGGCCTGACTGTATCTTGCTACTGATCAAAATGACAGCTACCCGTATCATCAGAAGTCTCCGCAGACATTCATATTACCGAGGACCAGAGTCCGGGACATCGACATATTCCTCATCCCCTCCAGATCCGCCTCCCACAGGTTGTGGGGCTAATGGGGGACGCCGAACGGCCGGCGGGCCTGAGGCCGAAGCGGGTGACGCAGCATCCTCACTTTCCGGAGCTTTTTTCTTGCCAAAGACTTGGGCACTGATAATCCCCACTTCATAAAAGAAATACATCGGGATGGCCATAATGCATTGGTTAAATGGGTCAGGGGTGGGTGTCAGAATCGCCGCAAAGAGAAAGGAACCCAGAAATGCCCATTTCCGGTATTTTCGTAATAGAGGAGCATCCACCCACCCTAATTTAGCCATCAAGGTCAAGGCGAGCGGAACTTCAAAAATCAGTCCAAAGACCAACATGAACCAAAGAATAAAGCCCACATAATTGGCAATAGATATTTGTGCAATAAATCCCGAAGCCAGCCCATAGGAAATCAAAAAATGCAACGCGAAGGGCAACACAACAAAAAAGCAGAAGGTCAATCCCAAATAAAAGGCCACCGAGCTAATCGCGGTGAAGGGCCCGACAAATCGGCGTTCCTGGGCATGTAATCCTGGAAGAACAAATTGCCAGACTTCCCACAACCAGTGCGGGGTCGACAAGACCACTGCACACAATCCGGCAACTTTCACATTTTGCCATAAGGCTTCAGCCGGGGAGAGGAAGACGAAAGGAATTTTTGGCAAATCCGATGGCATCCATTCCCAGGAATCTAAAATGAAATAATTTTGCAGCGGAATCCGTAGCCAGGACACTAGCGTATCCGCATAAAAAAATGTCCCAACAAAGACACAGGCCATGACAATGACTGCTCGTGTGAGCCGCCATTGAAACTCATGCAAATGCTCCATGACGGGCATTTTTTTGTCTTCCAGTGGCTTAAAGACTTTCTCTTCAAACCAGGAACCCATTTTGCTTTGTTTGGCCATGTTAGTTCTATATCCCAAGAATCCAAGGGGGGCTCACAGTCGCCCCCCTCAGAACTCACATCCCTTATTGAGGATTTACAGCGATAAACAGATTATTGCCTCGCCGGTTGACCAATAGAACGGCCAACTCATCTTTGGCAACTTTTGACGCAATCTGCTTGAAGTCGTCAATCGTTTTCACGCTTTGGCGACTCACCTCTTGAATGACGTCACCGATTTGAATACCAGCAGCCTCCACGGCACTGCCTGATTCAACTTTCGAAACGACCACACCTTTAATTTGTTCCGGAATATTGAATTCACTCCGGTGTTCCCCACTAATCGGTGCGACCGTCATTCCCGACAACACGTTATCGAGTTTTTCCATGGCCGGAGCTTTTTCTTCTTCTACCGGTCCATTCTTTGCCAATGCTTGATCGGAGGGCCGCTCTCCCAGCTCCAAGGTCAGCACCGTCTCTTTGCCCTCGCGTAATACTTTAATCTCTTTTTTCTTTCCGACCTTTGTTCGGGCAACAATATTTCGAAGATGATTGACATCCTTGACGGTTTCACCTCCGTATTCAAGGATCACATCGCCCCGTTGAAGTCCGGCCTTTGCGGAAGGGCCATCTTCATGCACTTCACTGATTAACACCCCACCCTGTCGGCCTTCTGGTAATTGGAATGATTGCGCTAAGGCGGGCGTTAATTCCTGAATAGCCACTCCCATCCATCCTCTCACCACCTTCCCCGTTTCGATCAGACTTGCGGCAATATCCTTCGCAATACTGACTGCGATCGCAAATCCTACGCCTTCAGACCCGCCAGTCCTGGAAAAAATGGCCGTGTTGATCCCGATAAGCTCCCCTTTCATATTTACCAGGGCCCCACCGGAATTTCCCGGATTAATTGCGGCATCTGTCTGAATGAAGTCTTCATATTCCGTAATACCGACACTGCCTCGGCCGAGGGCACTGATAATTCCCAACGACACGGTATTGCGTAATCCGAAGGGACTCCCAAGGGCTAGGACCACATCCCCAACACGAAGGGATGCATATTCTCCCCAGGCCACTGAAGGAAGTGGGCCATTTTCAAGTTTGACTTTAATGACCGCTAGATCGGTCTTCGGATCGGTCCCCACAACGGTTGCTGACATCTCTCGTCCATCATGAAAGGACACCTTGATATCACTAGCATCTTCCACGACGTGGTTATTCGTCAGGATATATCCGCGAGAATCAATAATCACACCGGACCCCGCACTCATACCTGGAGGGCCGCCAGGTCCACCACCACCGGGAGGTCCGCCACCTGGAGGTCCGCCGCCGGGAGGTCCGCCGCCTGGAGGTCCGCCGCCTGGAGGCCCGCCGCCTGGAGGTCCACCGCCTGGAGGCCCACCAAACGGCCCCGGAGGTAAGCCTCTGGATGGTCCACCTCCACCAGTCACTGCCACATTGACAACCGCGGGGCCAACTTTTTCAACAATTTCCGAAAACCCTTCAATAAACGCTCCTGGTATGGCCGCTTGCGTCTGGGCGGGGACAAACCACCCGTTTCCCAAAAATCCACCTACCATCCCCAGTCCTAAAAATAGGGCAAGAAACCCCCATGGAGGGGCAATTCGAAACGGCCGGGCAGCGCCAGCAAACAACCGTGACATGTGCATCATCCCGATCTCCTGTTCAAAAAATGTAATAGAAACGGAGTGAATAGGAAAATTTCTATCTCACAACCCTTGGCATTCTCAAGAAATTCCCCAAGACAGATCGCCTCACTTCGTCTAACCGTTTGATTCTACAATAATTGTTTTCCCACGTTCAAAGTCAAATCCTCAGTTTTTTCTGCCACCCGTACACACTACTTGCGGACAGAGTCTCGTCCATCTTGTCAAGGCTTTTGGTTTAATGAAGAAAAAACATCCTGCGAGGACCTAAACACCTTCAGAACTGGCTACTTGGATTGATGAAGACGGAAAGATACGTCGTTCTCATGGGCGTAAAACCCGCAAAAATACCCCACAAGAATTTAGATAGAGCGAAGCAGTTGTATTGGAATGAGGATGTTGGCTCGATCGAATGACAAATGGTTACATTTAGGCAGGAGGAATTACTCGGTAATATCCAAGAGAGAGCCCAAAACCGTGTCCTGAACTCTGATGCTGGCAATATTGGCTTCTATGAGACTCACCGCTTGCAGATCGGAAATAATTTCTTCCCCAAGATCGACATTAGTTCCTTCTCGAAGACTGATCGAATCTTCACTTGAGAGAAATTGTGGGCCGGGGCGTTCATCTGTTTGCAAAGTGATCTTCACCCCATTACCGGCTAACGATTCTACCGGAAGAGCACGGGTTCGT
>JBDSHB010000374.1:0-7375 GCA_039918695.1 Nitrospirales bacterium
GCCTCCTGCTAACCCACCGATACGACCAGGATCAGGCCAACGATCAGGACACGTCACAGTCGTAAGAGAAAATGGAGAACATTGATGGATGGATGTTCGGAGGGAAGGAGCATCATGACAGGGGTGAACAGACAAGTGCCCCATGAAGATGGAGAAGGACGGTATGAGGCTAGACGGTCTCCTATGAACTTGAAGGCAATCGCCAATCAACATAGTCGGTCAGAGCGAAATCACCGGGAAGAACATTCCAGCTTTCAGACTACAATACCACACTAACTTTCCATCATCTCCAAGCGGGTATCAAACTCATGGCCGCAAGACACGCACCGGATACAATCAGATTCAACCACCGGTTCGTCATCCCGGATGCCCATGCCGCCACAATCCGGACATCGTGCCAGGTGCAACACTTCGTCCTTGAGGTTTTCATAGCGGGTGCCACGTAAGCAAAAAATTGGTTGGCCATCAAGCATCCATGGTTGACAGTCTTTGTTGACAACAGGAAGAACAAGATAATGATGGGCAGCATAATCCTGGATCGCCTCAGGCGTAGGAAAGCCATCCTTAATCAGATTCCCGGTTTTCGCGTCATAGATCCCGCAGTCTTTTACGACAGCTTTTGTTGGCCCCATAAGATGCCTCCTTCTGACAGGATGAATCTGTTCCTCAACAGTGATACACCGCCAAGTATGCCCTAACGATCTGATGAAAGATTATGAGGTCAAAAGGCCTAGCTGCACAACCACGAGCATGCCATGAAAAAACGGATACGCGACTGATGGCAAGCTAGACCCTCACCCCCTTACAGAACAGAAACATCGTACATTGACCTGGTCGATTCCAAATGATTTGGAGAAAAGGCCATCCTCACTTCTTTTTTTTGGATTTGCCCCACGTTTCACTCAGAACCGATTTCCACTCATCTCGGGATACCGCCGGCATCGTCTTAATGCGAATATGTCCCATTGAGGCATTCAGCACACCGGCCTTCATGGCCGCGCGATTATTGGGAAACTCTAAAATGGCCACCACATCATATTCCCCCAGGCAATAAAAGGCATGAAGCATTTTCCCGCCCAAGGATTCGACATTTTTCCTCACCATGTCCGACCGTGCCACACCCTTTTCCTTCATAGTTATCAGCCCGTCATGAGTAAAGTTCACTAGACTCACATAAATCGGCATGATGTACCTCCCCGAGAAAAAGTGAATAACATTTAAGATGTTTGGCGTAGAGACAAGATCTACCTATCCTAATGGAAAGAGCCAATAAAGAATAGTCTTTTTCTGATGCGTGGGAATGTCCACCACGCGATTATGGGACACATGACCCCACCGTGTGGGAAAAATCACATTGGACCCAAAATGGTTCAATCCTTAAATATCAGGAGGCAGGAGAAAGCTCCTCAATCGCATCCATCTTCTCCGGATAAAAGGCCACATAATTCTTGATGTCAGCCACAGAAGCTAAGGGGGCCTCATACGTCCAGACAGCGTTCTCCGCTGTTTTGCCATCCACGCTCACGGTGAAATACGACGCGTCACCCTTAAAAGGGCAGTGTGTGGAATGGGTCGTGGGGCGAAGACAGGACATCGTCACATCCTCACGCGGAAGGTATTGAGCCGGCGGCACAGGTCCCTCCCGCAATGTCAGTGCCCGGCTGGTGTCCGCAATGACGGTCCCGTTAAACGTCACCTTGACCCGATTCGGATTGGGCGTAATGGTAATGGCATGAGGATGGCTCGGTGCAGTCATGGGGATCATTCCTTTCTTGGGTGTATAAATTCCGGCAGGAAAATAGAGGTGAAAGGAGGTGACAGACAGTCTGTGATGTTAATAAAAACATGGATCACCACCCTACTGCATCTGTTGCGCAACTTCCAGGAATGTCTGAAGATTAGCAGGGCTGCTAAAGCGATGATCGCCGGTTTTCAATAGCAGCTCGATGGGATACTGAGAATCTTGTGTGAGTAGGTGTTCGGTAAATTCCCAACTGCCTTTGGGAAGAATCACGACGTCCTGAAGCCCGTGCACAATGCGCGTGGCCACCCTCTTTGGCGAATCCAATCGCCTGGCCCATACGGCTTCACTTTCTTCCACCCATTTCCATGAGAGCGGAAAATCTTTGTGCAAGGCATCGTCATCCCAGGGCATCCATCCGGTCTCCTGCCACTCTTGGCGTCGTTCAGGAGAAATATCCTGGGCGCGTTTCCCCATCATATTAAACGCCGGAGCCAGGAGCACCAATTGTTGCACGTGAGAAAATTCCTGTCCGAGAAGCCACGCCAGCCAGCCACCTAAGGATGATCCGATAATGGTCACAGGCGGACCGTCGGCCAGCACCTTCGTCACGCTTCGCGCATCCTCCAACCAGTCACACAGCGTATAGTCGGCGAAGACGCCTTCCGATTCCCCATTTCCACGAAAATCAAAACAGCAAAATTCCCAGCCTTGCTCCCGACACAAATCGGCCAACGCCTTGCTTTTATTCCCCCACCGCTTGGAAAGAAAACCGGTCACAAATAACAATTGTCGTTCCTGACCGGGAATGCGGTCACCGACAATGAGTTTAGAGTCCGTTCCGGTAATTTCAAATCGGGTTGATTGATTCATCATAATTCAATGTGTGGTCAGGTGAATGAAGAATTGAAGTGTTATTGTAGAACGTGAACGAGAAAATGCACATACGTGCCATTTTGCTCAATCTCCTATCATGTAACACATTGTCAGGGTAGGAGAAAACAGCCTGGCTGTTGCCGTTTCGTAAAAATTGTTGAAGCCGGGGGCTCCAATAGTAAAAAGGAATTAGACCAGTTACAGCGCGGGAGCGCAGCGAGGAGACTCGCTGCAGGTAAAGGGAGGAGTGCCCTTCCAGCGCGGAACCACCGGAGTGATGCCTATGGCGCACGCCGCCTCCATGGCCTGCCCGGCATGATCAACCAACACAAAGTCCACCCCGCGATCGAAGAGATCCCCCAGGTCTTGTCTGAGCTCGCTCTCGTCTTCATCACGAAGCCACGAATAGTTCACACGGATTCCCGCCTGCTTCAGTTGGTCAATGGTCTCGCGGCCTGGTCGGCCACGTAGATAAGACAACTGGATAAACTCGTCACAGGAATTAACGGTGGCGTCAACGTACTGGAAACGAAAGATCTCCCGGCTCATGTTGGCGACCCAACTCTTTTTGTCGGCCCCCCCTGCCATGCGGCGCACAGCCAGATCGGTATCATCCCGCGCACCGAAGATAACCTGATTGAAGCGTTGGGCTTTGGCGACCGTCTCGGCAATGAGTCTTCCAACCAGGGGATTGTTCTCTTTGATGTCCACATTGATCCAGATATTATGCGGCATGACGGCGAGAGCCTCTTCAAGTGTGGGAATATGCTGGCCTGCCAACTCTCCTGCGCAGGGCTCGAGCCGCAGGCTCTGGATTTCGGCGAAAGTCGACTCGGAAAGGCGCAAGGTCCGTCCCTCCGTGTCTCTCACACCATCATCATGTGAAACAACAAGGACTGCATCCGCAGTCGATCGCACATCCAGTTCAATCTGGTGAACGCCAAGACAAATGGCTCGCTGAAACGCACCGACGGTATTCACCGGACAGCCCAGCTTTCCCCCGCGGTGAGCGGAGATGCCTCGCTCAGGAAGATCAGTTGTCTGCAGATGGGAGATCTCACAGGATACCGGTGCAACTCCGGACGGCGGCGACGCACATCCCAGGCAGAGCGTCATGCCGGCGAGTGCAGCTCCGTAGAATCGCCACGTGGTTTGCGGCAACTTCGCGCGGGGCCAGGCGCATGTCATCGCGGCCCTCGGGGCGGTCGACTATTTTCAAGGGATCTGTTGAGAGAGGTCACGGTTGTTCCAGCATGAGTTCAGGAACCCCGCCCATCGTGGTCACAAGCAACGCGAGCAGGACGGCCTGAATAATCCATCCAATCAAACACACTCCGATGGCGCGGTAGGTGCTCTGATAATCCAAAGCTTGACGCACCGCAATGATCATGGCGACGAGCATCCACACACCGGCAAGAAGATTCACAAACCCGGTTAGGCCGGGGATAATGCCGAGAACCCGAATCAGGCCAGGGGCACTCGAAAAGCCGATCGTCCGTAAGAGTTCACCATGGTCAGCGTGGGTTTGCGGTTCGGGAAGAAGTTTGGTGCCAATAAGATAAGTCATAAACGCCCACACATACCATCCGAGCAGGGACCCGACTGTACCAATAACAAGTCCCATTAGACCGGCCTCTTGCATAAACCCGATACCACCGGCCAGGCTGGATAACACGACGACGCCCATCGCTTGGCCCATGGAACCCTTATCGGCCTCCACCTCTTCGTACAGGTGAACATCGAGTTTAGCCGCGCGTATCATCCGATCAACAAACAGGGTCATAATAGAAGAGCTCCTTTCCCTAACGAAAAATTCATTTTATTTCAACACGAAGGATTGTGCCCGAGTAGGAAGACCACAAGCAATTTCCTAGGACAGATAAAATGTTTCCTTATATCTTGTTTTCGCTCAGTCCCTTCTCCATCCGCAGGGAGAGGATTAGGGTGAAGGTAGACTTCCTTCAGGATAAGAGAGTAGAGAATTCAATTCTCTCTTCAATCTCTGCTGAAGTACTGTTGGAACGTGGTAAAAATAGGATGGCTTATTGAAATTTTGAAGAGGAGATACTCGTAAGAGGAGAGAACATGCTCATTCACGATCCAGGGGATGAGCCGGAAATTTCCTTTGTATCAAGCAACACGCCCTTGTTTTTAAATGGCAAGCGGGAACCTTGAGCATACAGGACACCGTCGACCTGATAGGAGACTTCCTGCCGTTGGGAGAGTTGAAGGAGTTGTCGTATCACATCGAGTGTGGAGGTCGTGGTCTCGACGGAGATGACAGCGTCTCCTAGCCTGGGAATAGTCGAGGCCTTATTCGTTAAGCCACGGGCGAGTCGTTGATCATTGAGATGAAGAGTAAAATCAAGGCCGGTCACCTCTAGATCAAAATCATTGGGATTTCGAACACGCAAGTCGACTTGCAAGCGTTGTTCAAACATCGTGGCGTCTAACGGGGTGATATTAACCAGCAGCACTTCCGGCGACTCAGGCTGGGCAGTTAATTCTGCAATAGAAGTGCAACCGATCAGAAAAAGAATTGCACACACAAAAGGAAGTACTAGGGAAATTCGTTTCATCATCATGAAGAATCATACCTCAATTTAAAGGGCAAAGCGATGACAATCGCAATGAGTTAAGAACCAGTTTCGGGCAAATTAAATCTAGTTGTCTCATGGAATGTGCTGAATAAAACGGCTTTTCATAACGGATTCGCTTAAAAGAAAAGTGAAATTCCGTGAGCAAGTTTTAGAAAAGTAGATTTGAAAATTCCAGCAGCTTTTAACGAAGTTCATTCCAGGTTGGAAGAAAATACATCAAAAAACATACTTAGGTGACGCTAGCCCCTAGATTCGCAATGAGGCAGTCTAATGACACTCACTTATCCTGAGAAACCGAATTAACTCACAAGATATCTTAAATTACGAACAATTCCTTAAATTCTTGACCTTGAACCACAAGGGACATCTTTTCATTCACTCTCGAACATTTACAGGAAAAGTCTCCATCGTGTTTTTGGAGATGTGACATTGTTCAGTCGAATTCTGGAATGGTAGATGGTAGTCCAACTCGCATAAAGAAACGTGCGAATGCTTGTGAGAAATGTTCAAGGAATGGGGATTTTAACCTCCAGCGAGGGCCTAGTTCCGTCGCATGCTTGACTAGGTACTCAAAGGGAAGACTATAAATTTCTCGAAAATCGACGACAAGAGCTTCACGATTATTTGTTGGATTACTCAGAGCCCCAAGCATATGGAGCCCTTCCATTCTTCCCTTCCTCACATCATTCCACTTGCCTTTTTTGGTAAACTCAGGATTTCTTTTTTCGAAAGCCTGAATAGGGAAAATTGGACACATAGCTACAAGACGAATCTTGCCTTGCTCAAGATCACAACTTTGCGTCAGGACAATCAGGTCGAAAATGTCTATCGGAACTTCTTGAGGTTTTTGGGTAACGGTTGGGTCAAGAAAAATAGGAACATGGCAATCAGGCAAATGATCGCCTTGCCGGAGAGTTGGTGCATTGACCTTTCCCCAGAAAGACTCACCCATTAGTTGTCGTCGATCTGATAAGAAAGAGGCTCGCCTCGACCACGCAGGTAATAGCGGATCGGAACCATAAACGTCATCTTGGGTGAGATAGGCTGATAACTAAGTGTTTCGTGAGCTTCCCGAAGAACATGGATTTGTTCGCAGCTGATCTTCCAATATTCCAAAAGGACTTTTTCCAGTCGTGCTAGCTCTTGTCCAGCAGACCCATGGAGTGGAGGACGAGTTAGCAAATCCCATGATAAGGGGCGATAGGGTAAATATTGGCCTTGATTGGGAATGGTCAGGGTAGGCATTAGGTGATCAACCTCCTAGTCTTATCAGTTATACAGGCTTCAAACACCTCATTTTTTCGTGTCCGGAGCGTCTCAAATCGTTTCCAAATGTCTTGATCCTCAGAAGGGACATTATCTTTGCAGAACAAGTCGAAGTCCAATACAACAGAGACCAGGTTGGGGCCCGGAGGAGGGATTAGGGTCTGGTTTAACACCAACATTGCCTCTAAATCCGGTTGAGGTAATTGCAGTTGCATAAAATATCCACTTAATCCTTGGGACATATTTGGAGAAATTTCTGGAATTGTTCTTAAATAATCCTTGAAATCTTTGAGTGGAAGGGGGAGATCCAATCTATTGATATATCGAAGGGCAAGGCGAATGATATTTTTTGGTTTAGCAATTAAGCGATACAACTCCCATACCCGACGAGCCTCATCTCGAAAAGATTCCCAAGTCTCATAAGGAGCAAGGCGGCTAAATGTAAACCCATCAATTCTTGCCTGGAAAATCTGCCTATTATCTTGACTAGTGAAACGATACCCATTTGGAGTTTGTTTAGCAGAAGCACTAACTTCCGACCCCATGGACATTTGGCCAAAAACAAGCAGACTATCTTCTCTTTTGGGGTATCGTTCCTCTTGCCCCAACTGAACTTCCTTCAATTCATGGAGTGTTATTTCGCTTGGCAATTCGACTCTAATGTCTAGGACCGCCTCTGTGAGAGGAGCTTTTGAGTAATGCTTGGGGCCTTCATGTCTGCCAGAAGAGCGAGGACCCTGCTTAGATGATTTTAACTTTTTGAGACTCAATGGGATTCTCTTAATTATTCTGAAAGGAACAATTGAATTTCATTTTATAATTTAACTCGAAATTTCACATTCTTTACAAAAGTGAAAAAATGACATAATTCATAGAAATTTCCGACAGTTTC